>JAIOHO010000643.1 GCA_019912905.1 Anaerolineae bacterium | reverse complement strand
CAGCGACTCACCGGAACCGGGATGCGCTGGAAGCGTGACACCGCCAACCGGATGTTGGTCATCCGCGCCGCTGTCTTGGGCAACGACTTCCATGATTTATGGCAAATGGCCGCTTACTTGCCCCCAATCTGAAATGCACCCCTTCGCCACCGACTCGCTTGACAAAATAGGAAAACCGGTTTATTTTGTAAAGACCCTCTAATCCGGGTGTTGTTTTTTTGTGGAATATTGATATAATTCTCGTTTTTGTTCATTCTGCCCCGTCAATCAGTACGCAAATCACTTAATTTGCAGCATAATATAAAGTAGGGTACTTTTTCTAGCGCTGTTTAGCTTTGTGAATTCGCCTTGCCTCAGAACAGGGCTATATATCCGTGTGTGATGACTTATGGTAATGGTACGCGAACAAAACAACGAAGAAATTCGGACGCAAATCGTCGAAAAAGCCCAGCGTCAGGGTTCTGTCTCCTATGACGAGATTCTCGCAGCGGTTCCCGATGCCGAGCGTAATCTCGGCTTGCTCGATGACATCATGGACGATCTCCTGGAAGCAGGGATCGAAGTCCTGACGGAAAAAGAGCATGAAGAAGCGGACGTCAAAACCGGGCCGGAAAGCACTGCCCGCAGCTACCCGATCGCTGACGATGATGAGGATGACGACGAGGAATGGACACTCGAGAATCCTGACATCGTCGAAGATCTGGGCTACCAGCAGGCGCTGGATACCGATGACGTCGTCGGCCTCTATCTCAAGGAAGCGGGCCGTGTCCCCCTCCTGAGTGCAGAGCAGGAAGTCGATCTTGCCAAGCGGATGGAAGCTGGCATCGCCGCCCAGGAACGCCTGGAACGCTACGGCGAAAGCCTGCCGCTGGACGATGTTTACACCCTGCGCGAGATTATGGCAGACGCAGAGGCGGCTCAGGAACACCTGATTCGGGCGAACGCTCGTCTGGTGATCAGCGTCGCCAAAAAGTATATCGGACGCGGCGTGCCCTTCCTCGATCTGATTCAGGAAGGCAACATCGGTCTGATTCGGGCAACGAACAAGTTTGAATATCAGCGTGGGCACAAATTCAGCACGTATGCGACCTGGTGGATTCGTCAGGCTGTCAGCCGCGCAGTGGCCGACCAGGGCCGGACGATCCGCGTCCCGGTTCACATGGGCGACCAGTTGAACCGGATGCGGCGTATCCAGCTTCAGCTCACGCAGGAACTTGGCCGCGATCCGTCTATCGACGAACTGGCAGTGGGCATGGAAACCACACCGGACAAGATTGAGGATCTCATGGAGATTTCTCGTCGTCCGGTCAGCCTGGAAACACCCATAGACGAAGAAGGGGATTCCACCTTCGGCGATTTTGTCGAAGATGTGAACAGCCCGGCTCCGGCTGAGGAAGTCGCCACGCATCTTCTTCAGGAACAACTGTCCGAAGCGCTCAACCGCCTGCCGCCGCGTGAGGCTCAGATCCTGCGCCTGCGCTACGGTCTGGAAGATGGCCGGGTATACACGCTTGAAGAAGTCGGCCAGACCATCGGGGTCACCCGCGAGCGCGTCCGCCAGCTGGAGGCCCAGGCTCTTAACCGCCTGCGGCAGTCGTCTGCTCATGTGAAGCTTCGGGATTATCTGTACGAGGAGTAGCGGTTATGCAAGCCCGGCAATCACGCGGCCCCTGGCTCTGGCCTTTGGCGCTGGCGATTGTTGGCGTCTTGTTGCTGCTGGACAATTTCCTCCTCCTGGGTGACTTCAACCCCACCCTGCTGTGGCCGCTGCTGCTCGTCATTGCAGGGGCGCAGGTACTGCTTCAGGGGGACCTGCTGGGCACACAGGCTGGCAAAACCTTCGGCGTGACTCGCGGCAGTGTCGAAGCCGCCGCGCTGGAGATCAGCGCTGGCGAGATCGACGTCAATCTGCGGGCGCTGCGTCGGGAAGGCCGATTGATTGCCGGGCAGTTTGCCGCCGATTCGCGGCCCCAGATGCAGGTTCAGGATACCCAGGCGTTCATCCGCATGAACCGCGCCGCTACCCCCTGGATTTCGTTTGCCGACTGGGAAATGGGACTGGCAAACGATCTCCCCTGGCAAATTTATGTCACCACGCATCTCGGGCAGGTCGTGCTCGATCTGTCCGAGATTATCGTTCAGGATGTCGTCGCAGGCACCGGCTTCGGCGACATTCGTCTCACCAGTCCTTATGAAGCCCTCGGCACCATCCAGCTTCGCTCCACCCTCGGCACCCTCCAGGTGATCGTGCCCCAAGGGTATCGCGCTCGCATCACGGTTCGCAAGACGACCTTCTTCGGTGTGCATGCCGATCCAGCCCGCTATGCTCAGGTCGAGCCGGACATTTATCTGGCCGAAGACGCGGATGACGACGCACCGCTGGTCGATATTCAACTGAGCGGAACTTTTGGAGATGCATATCTAGCGTGAGTGAGAGCATGTCTACCACGCTAAGTTTTCTGATCCGTGATGGGGTGAGCAGCGATATCCCCGCCTGTCTGTCGCTCGACCATACCTACGATACCGAGTATGTCTGGCAGATGCGCCTGCATGAAGACATCGATCTGCGGCAGATTGTCTTTCAGGCCGAGCGGCTGCCACGAACCCTCGAAGCCACCTATCCCGCTGACGAACACCGCCTGAGGCTGGCCCTGCCGACGGAGGAATGTTTCCTCGTCGTGGAAAGCCGCGATCAGCACGAAATCCTGGGGTACCTCACGCTGCGCAGCGACCCGGTCTATTATCAGGCGCGCTTGCAGGACCTGGTCGTGTCGCGTCCTTACCGGCGTAATCGAATCGGGACGCGCCTGCTGGCAGTCGCCCGCCAGTGGGCCAGGCAGCATGAACTGACGCGCATCACGGCGGAAGTCCAGACCCCAAATTACCCGGCCATCCAGTTCTGTCAGCATACCGGCTTGACATTTTGCGGGTTCAACGACCATTATTTCCCTAACCGAGACATCGCCATCTTTTTCACCGAAGCACTGCGTTGAGGGATACCGGTGGCCGAACTGCTCAATACGTTTCTTCTGCTGTCCAACGAAACGCTCACAGCGGCTATTGTCGTGGTGGCAATGTCGCTGCTGCTCTACAACCTCAGCCGCAACCTTCGCGATCGGGTGGCTCGTAGTTCCAGCGTCGTCTTGGCCTGCGTAACTATCGCCTATGTCACTGATGTCTTTGTGGCCCTCGAACCCAGTCTGCCGGTCTATGAAAGCTTTTTGCGCATCCAGTGGCTGGGCATTGCGCTCGTGCCAGCCGCCATGTTTCATCTGTCCGATTCGCTGCTGGCGACCACTGGCCTGCCCTCTCGGGGTCGCAGGCGGCGGGTAATCCGCATCCTCTATGCGACTGGCGTTATCTTTTTCATCGCGGCGGCGCTGACGGATGTGCTCATCGCCCCGGTGAATTATGGCCGCTTTGTAAGCCTGCGTCCCGAACTGCTGTTCCCGGTCTACTTCGTGTATTTCGCCATGTCCACCGGCATCGCGCTGATCAACGTCCAGCGCGCCCGGCAGCGCTGCCTGACCCGCGACACGCGCCGCCGCATGGGGTATCTGCAAATCGCCATGCTCACCCCGGCCTTTGGAACCTTTCCCTTTTCCGTTCTGCTTGGCCCCGGCACCGAGTTTTCGCTGACCGCGCTGCTGCTGGTCAATGTCTCCAATGTCGTCGTCATCCTGATGCTGCTCTTCCTGGCATATCCTCTGTCATTCTTTGGTTCCAGCGTGCCCGATCGCGTGGTCAAAACCGAACTGCTGCGCTTTGTCCTGCGCGGCCCGGGGACTGCTCTGCTGGCCCTGTCGGTGATTATCTTCACGACCACAGCTACCCGCGTGCTCGGCCTGACCGGGCAGACATTTATGCCTTTCGCGGTCGTCGCGGTGGTCCTGTTCTGGCAGTGGGCGATTGCCCTGACACTGCCCTGGCTCGAAAAACGCCTGATTTACCCGGACGAAGATGATGATCAGCTCAACAAGCTGCAAAATCTCAGCGATCAACTGCTGACCCGCAACGACCTGCTGCAAATGTTAGAGGCTATCCTGGCGACCACCTGCGATTATCTACGGGTGAACACGGCCCTGGCCGCTTCATTCAGCGATTTACGCCCTGAATTGATTGCGACCATCGGCCCGGCGCTGCCCAATGCCAGCCTCCTGGAAGACGAAAATGAACTCTTGCGGAAACAGCTCGGGTCTGCGGACGACGCGGCTGATAGACTCCTGATTCTGGAATGGCACAATTACTGGATCGTCCCGCTGTACAGCAAACGCAACAACAGCGCTACCCACGGCCTGATCGGGTTCATCGGCATCCAGGCCCGCGCGCCAGAGATCGACCTGAGCCGGGACGAGTACGACATGTTTTCCGGCCTCGTTCAGCGCGCGGCCCAGGCGCTGGATGACCTGGCGCTTCAGGCCGAAATTTATGCGGCGCTGGAAGGCCTGCTGCCGCAGATACACCTGACGCGCACCCGCGCTGCCGAAGTCGAATACCGGGTGGGCCGTGCTCCGGGGCTGCCCATCGGCAGTTTCGTGGCCGACCGGCCTCAGTTTGTGGATCAGGTCCGCGCCGCACTGCGCCATTACTGGGGCGGTCCCGGTCTTACTCACAGCAGTCTGCTGGAACTGTCGGTCGTTCACAGCGCGCTGCCGGACAATGACGAGAACCCTGCGCGGGCACTGCGCGCGGTGCTAACCCAGGCTATCGAACAGCAGCGTCCTGAAGGCGAACGCAAGATGCTCAGCCCGGAATGGACGATCTACAATATCCTCGACCTCCGCTTTATCGAGAAACATAAGGTGCGCGATGTCGCGGCGCGCTTGGCCCTCAGCGAACCGGACCTGTATCGCAAACAGCGTGTCGCCATCGAAGCGGTGGCCGATACCCTGCTGGACATGGAAAGCGGGGCAATGACGGCCTGATCGAGCCAACATGGTCATTTGACAAGCCAAATCCAAAATTCTATAATTTCGACTGTACGATAATTTCAAAATTAGGCTGAAATCCTTAGCAAAATGTGACTACAGAGTAGGGTTATTGGTAAGTCTTTAGGGGGAAGCTGGAATGTCCACGAATGTGCAGCGGCACGATTTAACGCCGCCTCCGCTCGAAGAAGGTTACTGGGATGCGTTACTAAAAGAAGGCGAATACGCCGAACCAGTCCGCTTTATTCACGAAATCGATCATCATACGGAAATAGAGACCGATTCCCACGCACTCTACGACAACGGGGATAACAGTACAGGCTCACAAAATGACTGGGCTGCGATGCAGCACATCATGGATCAGGACCAGGTCGTGATCCTGTCGGTCGTCGGTTATAATCGCGGCGGCCTGCTGGTGGAATGGCAGTCGCTGCGAGGGTTCGTGCCAGCCAGCCAGCTCATGAATTTCCCGGCGACCGCCCCATTGAACGTGCGCCGCAATGCCCTGGCCGATCGCATCGGTCAGACCCTCAACCTGCGCGTGATCGAACTCAATCCCGACCAGAATCGGCTTATCCTTTCGGAACGTGCTGCCCGGGTCGAAGCAGGTGAACGCGCGCAGATTTTGACACGTCTGGGTCCCGGCGACCATGTGCGTGGCTCCATCACCAACCTGTGCGACTTCGGCGCATTTGTGGACCTCGGTGGTCTCGAAGGTCTCATCCACATCAGCGAATTAAGCTGGGGGCGCGTCGGGCATCCAGCCGATATGCTGAGGCGCGGGCAGGAAATCGAAGTCTACGTCCTCAGCGTGGACCGCGAAAACGCCCGCATCGCCCTCAGCCTCAAACGCCTGTTCCCCGACCCCTGGAAAACAGTCAACGACCGCTATACGATCGGTCAGACCGTCGTCGGGACGATTACCAACGTCGTGGACTTTGGGGCGTTCGCCTGCATCGAAGAAGGCCTGGAAGGGCTGATCCACGTGTCTGAGTTGGCCGAGGGGCATTTTCTGCACCCGCGCAACGTCGTTTCCGAAGGCCAGGAGATCGAAGCCCGCATCCTCAGCATCGACAGTGAAGCCCGGCGGCTTGGCCTCAGCCTGCGCACAAAACCCTGATTGTGACCCTCCGAATCAAGCAGTCATCTGCCCAGGGCCGCCAACTCCGGCCCTGTTTGTTTTGTCTGACACGCAAGCCGCCTTATAATAGGGGCTGTGATTGAGGCTTAGTCTACAGGTTGATGGGTGGCTCCAACGCGTAATTCAAAACCGTCCGAAAAAAACACGACCCCGGAACAAGCTCCTCAACCCGGTGGCGAACAGGCTCCGGGTCATACGCCTTACAAGGGGCGCTATGTCGTTCGGCCCGAATTCTGGGACCGGATTCTGGATGGCATCCCGTCCTGGGGAGACGAAATTGCCGCCATTGTCCTGATCGTGTTCGGGATCGTGTCATTTCTTTCCTTATTGAATGTGTCTTCAGACGCCACGATTTCGAATGCCTGGTCGAACGCTCTGACGAGTCTCTTCGGCTATGGCAGCCTGGTGGTGGCCGGTGGCATCCTGTGTCTGGGGGTGCTCATCCTGCTGCCTAAGCTGGGTGTGCTGGTCAAATTTTCGCCGCAGCGCATCCTCGCGATCGAACTGGCGTTTCTGGCGTTGCTGGCAATCCTGCATCTGACCACCGGCGATACAGAGTGGCGGACGATGGCCCGGGCCGGATACGGCGGCGGCATCGTCGGATGGGGGCTGAGCGCGGTAGTGGGTGGGCTGCTCAGTTCGGCATTCGCGCTTTTTATTTACAGCCTGTTGTTTGTCGCCTGCATCGCCTATGTGGTCGGGGTGCGGCCTGCACATGTCGTGCGTGTGCTCATGGCAATCAGTCGCAGGG
>JAIOHO010000642.1 GCA_019912905.1 Anaerolineae bacterium | reverse complement strand
GTCGGCACCAGCGTGACACGGGAGACGGGGTGAAACCACATGCGTTGTACTGTGCCCAGGTCGGTCACCACGGTCAATACAGGGATGGGTCTGTGTGTCTGGCGAAAAATCGCCTTCAGTGGTTCCAGGTACATCGGATGGGTGACGATAATCACGTCGGGTTCATCCTGTTTCAGGATGTCGCTCAACGCCTGGAACAACAGCGCCGTAAGTCCGATCTCAACCAAGCTAGTCGACAACTTCGCGTCCAACATCTGATACCCGACCTGATAAAGCTCCGGCGCTTCCCGCACCCTGCGGTCATATTCCGCTTGCTGCTCGCGCACGACCGCGGGCACACTCTTGTGATCGAACGCGTTGACGATGTCCACATGGATGGCGTCCCCAAAGCGGGACTCCAGAGCCGCCGCGACTGCTTTCGCCGCGCTTCGATGCCCAAAGCCCATGTCCGATGTGAGAACCAGGATGTGTTTTGTAGTTGTGTTTTTCATGATCCGACCTTTCTGCTAAGTGCCCTGAGACGCCTGTTAACTCCATCGGTAGCCATGTGTCATCGAGGGAAGAAGACCAGCCGAGGAGCGCGACGGTATGTTCGAGTAAACTGCAGGACCGCTATGGTTCATCCCCTCGAATCCTTTGGCAGGTAAAAGGGATGATTGGGGTCGTTGGCCGGAGCGTAGGAATCGTCGCTGGGCGACCACGCCAATCCGTCCAGGCTGATGCCATGCCTACGGCGCCACATGATCTCGCCCACCAACTCGCGCGCCTGGGGGCTGTCCAAACCGTATGGGACGCGCCAATTATCCACCGGCAGCGACGCCAGGAAATGCTGTTCAAGGACGCTCTCGTCTGTACGGAACTCTTCGCCCTGCGCCGGAATATGCTCATCCCAGTGCTGGATGATTTCCCCAATCCCCCATTTGTGACCACCCTGACGTCTGTCCCCTCTGCGCCAGAGTAATTCAGTGGCAGCTCGAAACGGCTGCAGGGTATTGATGCCAACGGATGCTATTTCATGATGACCTGCACTTGTCGCCATGTTCAATTTGTCTCCTATTCCCACCGTACTACACGACACGCTTCGCATAATTTCGTAACTCTGCACCAAGCGATCCCCTCGGCTCTTGACCTGGGAACGGATCTTGTTGCCCGATCTTTCTAAGCACATAGATGCCGATTGCACGCACCGTGCCAATCATAGGGATAATGAGAACTGCTCCCAGAATGCCACCCAGTGCCGCTCCGATAAAAACCCCGATGATGATGATGGGTAGGGGTACATTGACCGCGTCACCCAGGATCTTGGGTGCAACCACGTTCCAGACAATTTGTGAGATCACCAGATTGACGCCGACGACGAATAACGCAAAGGTGCCGTTCGGTAGGTCAGTGAAGACGGTTGATCCCTGGAGGAAAGCGATGATCGAGAGTGGAACCAGCGCGATGATGCCGCCAATCGTGGGTATCAAGGAGATGATGCCACAGAAGATCGCGACGACGACTGCATTTTGAACGCCCATCAGGGTAAGCTGAAGCCACGTCAGGAGGGCAAGGATGCATGCAATCAAAGTCTGCCCTCTGAAGAATCGATTCCATACGGAACTGATCTGCTGCATCAATAAGGTGTATTCTCGAATATAGGCAGGCGGAATCCATCCCGGGAGCGCGCGGCTGAGCTTCGGAAGATCCAGAAGAACTAGAAACGACAAGAACAGTGCCAGCAGGCTGGTGGAAACAAGGCCAGCAATCCCAGAAACCGCCGACGTCAACGTTTCTGTCGTAGTAGTGACCACCTGGCGCAAATCGCTGGCGCTTATCAGCGTTGCGTCCGACGACGCCTCCTGGTCGGTACCCACTACGAAATTTCGCACGGGGTCGATGAAGGGATTGAGATCGACTCGGATACCGAGAACCTTCACGACACCTTGATCTGGTGTATAGTGCTGTAATGTGTCTTGCAGTTGACTGTAGCGCTGCTCAGCTTCCTGCCCTAGATTGTTGATTCCATTAACTGACGCCGGGATGAAGAGGGCAAACGACAATACCACGAGCAGAATCATCATCCCATAACATAGAATCACAGCGATGCCATAAGGGACGGACAAAGAGCGTGTGATGAGCTGGATGGGAGCCAGCATGACCAGCGATAGTAGAAAAGTCATGGACAACAATCCCATCACTGGCGCGAGCAGTGTCGTGACATAGGCCACCGCAATCAGCAACCCGACAGCGGCAACCCGCCGTGTCCATGTACTCCATTGGGGTTGGTAGTCATCTGTCCGAGCCACCGTGACGAGTTTTGACTGATCCATCACTGCAATTTCCCTTTTCTCCTGCCAGCTGTATCTGAACTGGCGTATCCTTTCGAATCTGGCGCTTCGAGCTTCCTACGGATTGTCCGCAGCTCGATCAGCCAATGATCTGACCGGTGATAAGCAAGCCCATCAGCAGTCCCGCTACTGCAGTCCCTCAGTGTTCGTAGGGCGGTCAGCAGCATGTTCTTGTGGCCGGTAACGCCGCGCTCGACCCCGAGCAGCAGGAGTAACAGCGTTGTCACGATCCGTTAGACCGTGTGAGCGGGTCCACACTGCAGAAAAGCGAAGGCAACTCAGGCACGAAGGCGGCAAACAAATCGGCCAGACATATCCAGATCGCCTGCTCCCAGGGATTCTGCTCGGCGGATTTCCAAATTTGCAGCTCAAAGGCAACTCCGCTTGCCTTGTTCGCCTTGCCATTCACGCCGTCTTCTCAGACATGTCAGATTCCAACGTTTCGTCCGTAGCGGCCTTTTCTCCATTTTCTGAAGCGGACGTGTCCGTCGCTTCACCGCCTCGTTCTGGTGTTCGCGTCTGCGCCTGTTCTTCTGTCATTTCTGGCGGGTTCGTTGTGACTTCGCCATTGTCCGGTCTAGAACCTAGCACCCGGGGTAGGTCAAATCCAGGTTGGTACTGAGCGTCACCAACGAACCGCTTTAGTAGACGCCCTCCAATCAATCCGCGCACGATGCTCTGCCCTGTTCTGTGTGCCTGTGCTCCCGGCCTATTCATGGGTGCGGAAGCCAAAGCTCTTGGCGACTGTGTTATCCATAGCCTATAACCATGCAAACAGGCTGTCATGAATCGAAAGTGCTATAAAAGTGTCAATTCAGAACGGCGAGGAGGAATTTAGGGGATCAAGCCAAGCTGGCGGGCTTTGGCAACCGCTTCGGTGCGTTTCTTCACCTCCAGCTTGTCATAGATGTTGGAAGCGTGGCGTTTCACGGTGTTCAATGCGAGATAGAGCTGTGCGGCGATTTCGTCATTGGATTTCCCCGCCGCAATCAAGGACAGTACTTCAAGCTCACGAGCCGAGAGGAAAATCGTAAAATCGTCTTGCGTTTTGGCTGCGGCTCCAGCCCCAGGCTGCGCTGCGGGTGTTCGTATCCCGACTTCCTGTCTGCAAACCTCCAGCAGACTCTCAATATACTGAAGGGAAGGATAGTAAGCGCGGGATTGCTGCTGCTCATCCAGGCAGCGAGACAGGAGTTCGGCCATAACTTGCCCCTCATCGAGATAAATCCGGCGATAATCCTCGGCCTCTCCGAGCGCCAGGGCATTCAGCAGCGTCTGGACTGCCTGATCGTCTTCACCTGATGCGTACTCGACCATAGCCCGCAGCACCAGGATTTCGATTTGAGAAGACACCCGTTTGAATTGTTCCGTTTTGGGGAGGATGGACTGCAACTGTTCTAACGTTTGATGTAGGAGCAGCGTGTCGGCGGTGTTCTGGCCGACAGCCAGATTATAGCGCGCCTGGGTGAGCAGAAAATATTCAAAAACATGGTAGGGATAGTTTTCCAGTCTCACATCGGGTTGAAAATCGTGCAAATGACTTTGTTCCCACCAGCGGCGAGCGGCGGACAGATCACCGCGCTGCAATGCCAGCCGCATGGCAGTTGCTGCAACAGAAATCGCATCCCATTGGCTGGACTCTTCGCTCAAGGACAGGCGAAATGCTTCTTCAAGTAGAGACTGCGCTGTGGAAAAATCGCCCTGGCTTTGCAGCAGACGGGCGAGCGATATGGTGCCTTCAAGGCTGCTCACCCACCACGCGGTCTGGCTCAGTCGCCGTCCACGTTCCAGGTATTCTTTAGCCTGTTCTAACTGGTTGCGCTCACGCAGAATCTCGCCCAATCCATTGTCAATAATTCCCGCCAGCCCCAGCGGTCTTTCACCGGACCCATTCGCCAGCAATTGAGCTTTTTGCAGGGTAACGAACGCCTGGCTCAATCGTCCCTGAAGCATCTGCATCTCGGCCAATTGGCAGGTCGCAACAATCAGGACAAAAAGATTATTCGTGCGCCTGGCAAATGCTACCGTCTCGGACAGCGCGCCGATTGCCCGGGAAGTATCGCCGGAAAAAATGCACGTCATGCTCTCTTCGAGAGAAAGGAAACCCTTTATGAACGGATTACCCTCCTTCAGATAGCTTACAGCCACGCTCGAATACTCGGCAGCCTGCTGGAAATCGCCAGTGATCAGGGCCAGCCTCGAGCGAACAAGTGCCAGCTCGCCCGCTGAAGGCTGTGGGAAACTGTCGCCGGGATACGTGAAGGTTGGCTGGCTCGGTTCTTTTTCGCGCGCGTCCAAAGTCTGTTGGACATCGTCAAGCCAAAATCTCGCTTCGTCTAGCTGGTGGGTCACGGCCAGTCCCCAGGCATAAGCCAGACCCAGCCGGGGACGCTGATGAAGATGTCCGCGGGGCAGCTTATTTGTCCAGTATGTGAGTGTCGCAACCTCGCCGGATTCAAGTAATGTCTCCAGGTTGCGGTCGATCAGGGCGAGTGCCCAGTCCATGTCACCGGTTGCCAATCCATGTTTGAAGGCTTCGTCGAAGCTGCCATGCCGCTCGAACCAGGTTGCAGCCCGCCTGTGCAGCAGCGGTATCTCCGCTGTGTGGCTCTGTGTCAGCGTGTGGCGCAGGAAATCCACGAACAGGTTATGAAAGCGAAACCACTGATGCTGTTCATCCAACGGTGTTACAAAGAGATTCGAATGTTCGAGTTGGTCGAGCATACGGGTTCCATAACCCGGCACAGAATCCCATTCCAGTACTGCCTCACACAACGGGCCAGAGAGGATATCCAGAATCGCGCTTTGCAGTACGAACTGGCGGACTTCTTCGGACTGCCGGTTTAGCACTTCCTGTCCCAGAAAATCTACCAGGTAATGTGCATCACCTCTAAAGCCTCGCAGCAGCTCGCTCGTGTCAGATCGATTGTGCAGGGACAGCGCAGCTAGTTGAAGTGCAATTACCCACCCTTCGGTGCGTTCCTCAAGCGTATGGATTGCCTCGAGGGGGAGTTGAAGCTGCATTGTCTGACTGAAGAACTGCATGACTTCCTCGTGAGTCAGGCGCAGGTCATCGGCTCCTATTTCCATGACCTGTCCTCTTGCCCGTAGGAGAGCCAGGTCAAGGGATTGCTCACTGCGACTGGCAATCATCAGATGGAGATTGGGAGGGAGATTAGTCAGGAGAAAGTTGAAATCGGCGATGATCGATGAATTTTCTAAAACATGGTATTCATCCACAACCAAAACAACGTGTTTTGGAATCGCGCTGACTTCATTGATCAGCAGGGTCGCCATTTCCAGCCGACTGGTCTCTGCCGTCTGTAAGTAATCCAGAATCGCCTCACTTAGCCGAGGCTCGACCTCTTGAAGAGCACTGCTGAGATACCGAAAGAAACGCACATAATCATTATCCTCAGCACTCAGGGTTAACCACGCAATCGGATCTGGGCTTTCGGCTGCCCACTCGGCTAGCAGTTGGGTCTTACCAAAACCAGCGGGCGCAGAAAGCAGGGTTAGCGGCCCTTTTATTCCCTCATTGATCCGGGCGGTCAATCTGGGACGGCGTATAAACCCTGCACGAGTCGGGGGAATGGAAATTTTCGTTCTGAGCAGCAGCTCGGTGTCCATGATTCCTGCTCGGAGAGCTTTCTCTAACTTTGCTGTATTGATACATCCTGATTTTACCAAGCGGGAAGCACTCAGGAGTTTCCGGTTGATCCGCTCAATCCCGCCTGTTCTTGTCTGACGTGCAGGTAGGAACATGCCCCTCCCCCTCCATCAGCAGCCTTGCATTATCAAAGAATGTGGGTCAGGGGGTGGATTTTGATGAGAGGCGTCCTCAGTATAACGCCTTTTGACTGGTTTGACGGACTTGAAAGGATTCTGTGGCACCTTCTTTTTTAACAGTTAACAGAATTGAGCGATCAGTTTCAACTACCCTGCCGTAATTCACCGTTTTACGGCGGTTTCACCCACAAATTGCGGCTTGCCTGAAACAATACAGCAGTGTTCTGTTAAACGCAGCCTCCTCTGTTCGTGGCAGCGCCTTTCTATGTGTGAAAGGCCTCGTAGAACGGGACGGCGTGGTGACCAACCTGTTGGCCGAGCGGATCACGAACATCCAGGAACTCGTTCCTACGGCTCAGTAGGGCCTGATCGCCAGGTTGCCGAGCAGCGGCGTCATGTCTTTGACTTTGTGGCTATAGAGTGGTAGATAGAGGAAGGCGACCAGTATCGAGGACCGCATCAATTTCGCTCTCCGTCCTGATACGGCCTGAGCTGATCCACCCGCTTGCGCCGCTGGGCCTTCAACCACTCCACCGGGTCGTCAATGTCCGGGTATACAAACTCAACCGGTTGCATAGTTTCCAGTACCGCGACGATTTCTTGCCCGGTTTTCGCCTGAGTGATCGGCTCGCCCGCATCCAGCGTGTCAATCAGCTGCTTCGCCAGTTCTTTGCGCTCCTCCACGCTCAGCGTCTTCGCCTGTTCCAGGATTTCGGCAACGGTCATGGTCGTTCTCCCTACCCTTCCCTGTGATTGTACGGGCTGCCTGGATTGAACAACTTATCACCCCTGCCCGGAAATATAAGCATGGCAACAAGCTGTCTGACTTCCGATCCCCGCCGCATTGTGAATCACAGTCCCGGCGGGTGAAAGCCACCGGCGACCCAGCGCCTGCGTGCAATCACAACCCGTTCCTGATTCATCTGCAATCGCTGAATCGTCGCCCGACCCACCGCGGTTAACCCGGCCAGATATAAACCTCTGTCTACCCATTGAAAGTGTGCCGACCACACCTGCTGGCGGGGATGAAACAAGGGCCCCATTTCACCAGTCTCTGGGTCGGATGCACTGATTGCCGCCGCCTTGCTCAGGTTGCAGTTGGCACACGACAGACACAAGTTTTCCGGGTCATCGCCACCACTGGGGTCGATGTGCTCGACATGCATCACCTGTCCGGTATTGGCCTCACACGTCTGGCAGTACTCACAGCAACCTTGCGCTCGTTCGTGGACCAGCCGCCGCGTGGCGCTCCACGACCACTCACTCATGCTTGCGTGTGTAGTCCTGCGGGGTGAAGGGGTGGCCCCGCTCCATCAGAATGCCGGAGGCTTCCGCTTTACGCACCATGAGCCGGTTGCCCCGCTCGACCAGCTTTGCCAGTTCCTGATATTCGTCCTCGGTGATCTGGCCGCGCGAGTTGCGCTCCATGAGGATCTGCATCCGTGTCTGGATTGATTCTGCCATCTGCTCTGCCGCAATCGACCACAGGGCATCATCCGAAAGCTGACGCAGCGCGTTCAGTTCGGCCTGTTCATCGGGCGGCAGGGTCAGCATCATCAACTGATCCACCAGCACCTGCTCCACCGGTTGGGCGGTCGTGCGCGCAATTTCCAGGGCGCGAGTGTAAATGTCTTCAGGCACTTCGAGTGTATAGTGCATCGTCAGGCCCTCGTTTACCGGATTCCTATTTTACCGAACTTCCGATCCTGCCCATACGGTCTCTACACTTCGCCGTAAGGATATTTGGTCGTGCGCTCGATCAGGTCGCGTTCTTCCGGTGTGAGGTCGAAGGCGTCATAGACGATGGCGTTCAGGCGGATTTCGAGCGCGATGATGGCATCCGTCAGGCGCTGATGCTCGCCCTTCTGCTCAGCCAGGAAGCGCTCCCACTCGCCACGATCTCGGAGGGGAATGTCGGTCTTGAAGGCTTTCTGCACTTCGCCGCGCAGGTCGGCGCCGTCAGCCAGCATCCACCACTCGGTCAGCTTCGTGTTGAGTTTATCGCCCTGCCCCAGGTCTGCCTGGATGCGATGACGCATGGCCTCGTGGAAGCGATAGCGCTGCCGAGCCAGTATCGTAATTTCTTCGGCTATAGCGGCCAGGTCGCTTTCCTGCTGTACGGAAAGAGCGGGGATGGGTAAGCGTTCAACAAATTGTGAGAATAACTGATATTGCCAAAGTCCCGCGCGCAACCGAAGTGGAGTCGCAACCTGTGAAATACAGAACCAAGCGACTCGGCTCTGGACAACCCCGAGCAAGGAGTAACTATCACTCGAAATAAAGTAGCACTTATTATTTGTATATAACCCTTGATTGTCCATCGAAAAGCGGGGCAACTTAGAAATTTCCGCCCACATAATCTTGGTTCGTTCAAACTCTGAATAATAATAGCATGGTCTTAGCTCATACCATTCGATTTGTCCCCGTGATGGTTCCCAACGCGAGGCCAGTGGAGCTTGATATTTTTGGAGGTGCGCTTTGATGGCTGGAAAATCTTCTATAGGGATGCCTTGATATGCCCAGACTAAATAAGTCTCGTTATTTGTCTGATACCAGGGTCTCAAATCTTGACCTCGCACTATTGGTTTGATCAGTTGACTACTCGATGGGTGTTCCGAAACCAGCCTATGCCTTATATCCTCGTCAATAACGAAAGCCTCGTTTAATCCTGTAACTAATCCTCGGAATATCTGCCCATTTACTTGCTCTTGAAGAGTCTGATATTTTGTCGCAACCTTCTTGTACAAATCGCTTAATTCAGCGGGCTGAAATCGCCACTCGTCCAATGATGTCACTTCGCTGAGACTATCTGACCATTCACCCTGTTCCACCGTATCACCTAACCGAGCATACGGCACAGTCCCGTCGACGAACAGGTTTCGGAAGGTTTCCTGCGGTTCCCCGCGACGCAGCACGACAATCGTCGGGTACACCATCTCCGCACCTCGAAACGGCTGGTTTTCGCCAAAGTTCGCCACCCATTCGAGGCCTGCGTTCGTGTGAATGAACTGGCGAAATGCTTTCGCGCTGTGGCTGTTCATGTACGTGCCGGAGGTGATGTAACCCAGTCGGTGCTCTGGCTTCAGGAAGTAAAGCCCGCGCTCATAGAAGTAGAGGAATAGGTCCGCCGTGCCGGAATACACGTCGTATTTCATTTGCAGAAACGGCTTGATCGGCTGGATACGCTCCTGGCGGACGTAGGGTGGATTGCCGATCACCGCATCAAAGCCAGGATTCTCCTTAGGCTGGCCGTCGGCAGCGAAGAAGATTTCGGGGAAGGCCAGCTCCCAGTGGAAGAAGCGATATTCTTCAGCAATTTGCTCCGCCTGCGCCACGATCTGCCGTACTTCTGGGGAGGTCTGCCCACTGGTCGTCAGCCCGCGCACTGCCTCCCACTGCGCCTGCATCAGGTCCAGCCCAAACGCTCGCGCCGTCCACACATCCGCCGCCTGCTGCCAGGTGGTCATCCGCTCCTTCAGTCGGGCGTAGTGCGCCTCCTGTGCCTTCACCGCACCAACCGTCTCGGGCACGGTCGCCTCGATCTGGGCCATCTCTGCCACCGCCGAACGCACACTGTCCACGAAGTCGGCCTCGCTGAACATGTTGAGCTGGCCGGTGACCTGCTCGCGCACCTGCTGCCGCGCCAGTCCCCGACGGCGTTTCTCGTCGGCCAGGTCGTCGCTGATCTCGAAGATGCTCGTCCCCACCAGCGTGTTGCCGACCCGGATGTGATGATCCAGAAACGACAGCGGCCTGCCCTTCGCCAGCGTCGTCAGCCACATGCTCAGCTTCGCCAGTTCCACCGCCAGGGGATTGATGTCGAGGGCGTAGATACAGGCGCTGGCCGCCTGCCGCTTCCAGTACACCAGCTCGTCTTCCTGGGTCGCCACCAGATCCGCCGGACGCAGGGCCAACCCCCGCAGCCACTCGGCGATGTAGGCCACCGCATCGACCACAAAATGGCCGCTCCCCGTGGCCGGATCGAGCACGTTGATCGCCAGCACCGCCCGCCGCAGTCCTTCCGGGTCGTGGACCTGCCACTGCCCTTCCTCGTCCAGGCGGGCATAACGCTCGGTGATTTCCGTCAGCAGCGGTTCCAGCGTCTTCTCGACGATGAAGCGCACAATGTAATCCGGCGTGTAGTAGCTGCCGGTGATCTTACGTTCGTGGTTGCCCGTCCGCAGGTACACCTGCCCCGGCTGTTTGACGAGGGCCGCATCGCCCACCGCCGGAACATATTTGCCATTCTTCAGCGTCAGCGGCTCGGTGGCGACGTCCAGGTCGTATTCCAGCAGCTTCTCGTAGATCGCCCCCAGATGGCGCACTTCCAGGTCGCGGTAGTCCACAAACACGCGTTTCTCCTGCCGACCTTCGGTTACCGTCACCCGCGCCAGCTTGTCCAGTGCCGGGATCAGGTGGGCATCCCCGACGAACTTCTCGCGCAGGAACGGGTGCTCCAGGTCGGAAAACAACCGCCCGTTGTAGGGCGGCAGGTCGTAGCGAGCCGCCCCGGAGTCGATCACGAAGAACAGGTCGAGCAGGCGGCTGTAGAACTCGCTGCCATCCGGGTCGATGCCGTTGGGAAACTCGATTTTCTGCGCCACCGCCCGCTTGATCGTACTCAGGCTGCGCTGTTTGGTGTAGTCATCGTTGGCATTCAACGGCAGAATTTCGCGACTTTCCGCGTAGAAGATGAACAACAGCCGGTACAGCAGCACCAGACTCTGCTCGTAGATTTGCCGCAGCGTGGCCGCGTCCGGCTCCAGCCGGTTGCGCCGGTATTCCAGAAAGCCCTGGGCGATCTGTTCCAGCGCCTCGTAGACCTCATCTTCCAGCTTGTCCGTCAGTTTCTGGGCAAATTCCTCGCTGCCCGCCAGCACCCGCTGCAACCAGTCGCCAGTGAAGGCCGCCTGCCGGAAAAAGGCGTAGAAATACAGGAACGCATCGGCATTGTCCTGCGCCAGGAGATGGTCCAGATCAACGGCGTAGTAGGTGTTGTACTTGCTGCTCTCGCGTTCGTACAGCCGCCAGATGCGGCCATCCGTCAGAATACCCCACGTCCGTTCGCTGTAGCGCAGGTACTCGTCAATCTGCTGGCTGGGATTCCGCTGGCCGGGAGCACTCTGGTCCAGGTGACTCCCCCACCGTTTGGCATCCACGACCGCCAGGACATGCCAGAGGTCTTCAGGCCGGTAGATGTCGCTGGTGAGTGCCCTGCCCTCCTCCGCCGTTCGCACCAGCAGATAATCCGGCTTGCGATAACCGTGATCACGGTAGCGGATTTTCACCTGCACCGCATAGTGGTGGCCGAGGGCGTCCAGCACCGGGCGCACCCACAGTGCTTCCAGCTGCGCTTCGTCCAGGGTGTCCGGTTGGAGCCGACTGCGCAGCGCCTGGAGCTGCGCCAGGACCTGCTTCGCCTGGGCGAACAGATCGTGATCCCATTCCAGTTGTCTGGGGACGATTTCGTCGAGGTAGTAGTCGGAGAACAGGCCGTGGTTCAGGTGTGAGATACCGACCAGCGGGCTTTGAACAGGTGAGGTCATGGGTTAATCTGGCAGACTCTTGTAAACATGGTATCCGTATTGTACGAAGCGGCCTGGGATGCCGCCAGTCACCGCCATGCCAATCATCGAGTTTTCTGCGAACGGTTACTGGTCTTTACGAATAGCACATGCTTCGCGGTGAACCCAACACGCTTTACAGCAATCCAGCGCAAAAACTTATGGGAACGACGGTGCAGATGTTAGTGGCGACACTGGTCAATACAACCATAGACACTTTTCGCTATAATCGAGCTGTTTGAAACTGGATATGACGGGTTATGAGACTTATCGCCTGCACGATTCTATTGGTGGTGTTGGCGGGCTGCCATCCCCTACTGGATGACTTCGCCTCACAACAGACTCCCTCCGCGTGTGCCGAAGAAATCATCCGCTTCACCCCGGCAACCGGCTGTCGCAACGACGGCAGCTTCGAGTTCTGCATTCCGGCAGACGATCCGGCTGCGCTGGCCCAGGTATTCTCCATCGCCCCGAATACGACCTGCGTCCCTGGGCGTGGCCGTGCCGGCTGTGATACGGCTACCCAACTGCTGTGTCTGGTCGGAACAGACGGCATGTGCCAAGCAGATCAGCCAGAAGCGATGACCAACGCAGCCTGGCAGACCACTTGCGACCTGGCCGGGCTTCCCTTTATCTCCCAGATCGTCCCCACCTGGTACGAATAGCAACCTCTGGATAGCTGTCCGTAACCACAGACAATCAACTGCCTGTTCAGACCGACTCTCATGCTCTCCAAATCGCCATAACCGTTATGGCTACTTGCTCCATCTGTCACCCAATGCCGCCCGCTTCGCCAATCGCCGCCGCGCCTGTTCGTGGATTTCGCGCACATGGTCGACCTTCTCCTGCACGGCGACTTTCAGCCAGCCCTCACCATTCTCAGCCGTCGCCATACTGCCCGCTCCATAACTCCCCGTCAGCGTATCATCTTCCCACGGATGACTGAGGATCAGGGTCCCACCTTCGACCCAATCCATATAATAGTTTGGGGTACTGATAAACTCGATTTCGTCTATCACCTGCTCCATCCGGCACAGGTCAGGTCGCAGGTGCAGCAGGTACGCCGTTTCCAGTTCCCCGGCATGGCCCATCCCGCCGCGCTTCGACTGACGGTGCTGCTCAAGCGCCGCGAGACCCAGATGCCCGGAGGTGTGCAGCCAGGTCGTCGCCGCAAACACCGAGCGATGCCGGTCGCCAATATACTTGACCACGGTGTGCAGGAACGAACAGTTGCCCCCGTGCCCGCTCATCAGATAGAAACGATCGCCACCCCGCGCAATCAGGACCTCCAACACCTCCAGGAGAAAATCCTCGAACACGCGCCCGGTCATCGTCATCGTTCCCGCAAACGACGACCGGTACATACTCACCCCGTAAGGCAGGGTCGGCAGCGTTTCCGCTTCGTCGGGGACAGTCTGTACGACGCCTTGAGCGATGGCGTCGATAATCAACGTGTCGGTGTTCAGCGGCAAGTGATAGCCGTGCTGCTCGGTATGCCCACAGGGAACCAGGATGACCCGCTGCGGAGTGGCGGCCAGAGGCTGAACCGCAGCAACCTCCCCGATCATCGGGATCGACCGGATACTTGATAATCCGAGATCCGCATTGCCCGCCTGGAGGACATACAGCCGGGTGAATCCTTCTTCTGTCGGCCCGCTGAAGATGGCGGCCACCACCCGCCTGAGCATCTCCCGGCTGACGTCGATCCCGCTCCCCGGCCAGCCGTAAGGCAGCGCGGGCAGGAGACCGTACCGGTTCACCCCGAGCGCCTGCGCAATCTGCGTGTCGTCATACCCCGCGCCAAGCGGCAACACCAGAGGCAGATCGCGAGGCAACTCATGGACCTCCGGCCAGGTCAGTTCTTCGTATCGGATCATCTGAACCACCATGCGATTAGGGCCTCTCCATGCGGAGTGATTGAGAGATTCTTAACAGATAATCGAATGCAGACCGAACCTCACGCCATTGTCGGCACGCCACCAGGTTAAGTGCTTGATCGCTCCGCGTCGTATACCGCGACCATTTCCGTCCGCACCGGCTCTCCGCCCCCGCTGACCAGATCCACCACCAGATCATGCGCATCCGGCGTGAAATACTGCTCCCCGCACTGGCGACACACCAGCGCCGGCACATTTTCAATCAAGTACCAATGCCCTGCGTACTGCTGCAAGCGGGTCACCCGCTGCGCTTCGAGCGGACCGCCACAGGTGCGGCAGACGTGCTCATTCATGGGATTTCCTCGTTTTCCAATCCGCTTCCCATTCCTCTGGGGTCGGTTCGTACACCGTAATCACTTTGACCGGCGGCGGATAGCTCACCTGGATATGCAGCACCCGGCCGTCCTCGGTTGTCCCCAGTATAAGACAACTTGGGCCATACTTGTCGTCCGGGTAATCTTCGATGACCTCGCCCCGGGCGATGGCCGCTTCAATCTCCCGGCTGCGAATACCCCGCTGGACCGCCCGATCCGATGCATGCAGCGTCAGCAGATACAGGTGCTCAGCAAAATGCTGGCGAAGGGGTTCCAGATCAGGCGGCATGACCGCTCCTGACCTTAGCGTGGCAAACGCGCATCCTAAC
>JAIOHO010000641.1 GCA_019912905.1 Anaerolineae bacterium | reverse complement strand
CTCGGCGACCGTTCGCGTGCGCCGGGGCATCGACATTGATGCGGGCTGCGGCCAGCTTAAGGCCAGGGTGACGGGGGATGGCATGGGTGATTCATAAATCGGCGGCGATCATGCACGTGGGCGAAGCCGGGCTGGAATACGTCGATGAATACGACGAGGTGCGCTTCATCAATTTTGAGGCATGCGGCGAAAATGCGGCGGCGTTCTTTGATACCCCTTCCGCGCGCAGTTGTGTTGCCCGCCAGGTCATTCAGATTGATGCGGCAGGCCAGATCGCTCATACCCTCGAATTTTTCACCCGCCCACTGACGGTCTTCACCTGTGAATCCGACCGGCAGCAGCAGGCCCTGAAGTTCCGTATCGAGCAAATGGGCTGGCGAATTCGCTAGGGGTATGCAGCGCTCATGCACGGGGCGGCCCCTCAAACCTTCAATTGCTATTTAGCGCGCAAATCTGTAAGATACAGGTTGTTTTAAGGGTATGCACAAAGGACTTAACTTGAGTATTCGCGTCGCGCCGTCCATCCTGGCAGCCGATTTTACGCGGTTGGGTGAGCAAATCGCCGAGGTGGAGGCGGGCGGCGGCCATCTGATTCACATCGACGTGATGGATGGCCGGTTTGTGCCGAATATTACGATGGGGCCGCTGGTGGTGGAGGCGGCGCGGCGCAGTACGCATCTGCCGCTCGATGTGCATCTGATGATCGTCGAGCCAGAGCGTTATCTGGAGGCATTCGCCCAGGCGGGTGCCAACCGCATCAGTGTCCATATCGAAGCTTCTCCTCATCTGCACCGCACCCTGCAATTGATCCGAGCACTGGGCTGCGCGGCGGGAGTCGCGCTGAATCCGCACACGCCCGCCCGTGACCTCAGCGAGATCATGCACCTCGTCGATGTGATCCTCGTCATGACCGTGAACCCGGGGTTTGGCGGGCAGGCCTTCTTGCCGGAAACCCTGCCTAAGATCGCTCAACTGCGCACCATGATTGCCGAGACAGGGCGTCAGATCGACCTGGGCGTGGATGGGGGCATCGACACGCGAACGGCCCGGCAGGTCGTTGAAGCCGGGGCCAATGTGCTGGTGGCGGGCAGCAGTGTGTTCAGCCGTCATCATTCGGTTCAGGTGGGCATCGAAGCCTTGCAAGCGGCATTCGAATAACCCGCTGGCGTGTACTCAAGAAATGTTCTTTGTAAAGCACGATTTTGATTAGGGGTTATGGGTCATGAAGGTCGACATCGAAAATCAGGTCTGTGATGGACATCGCCTGAAATGGCTGGTCGCCGCTGGTCTGGCGTGGTTGGAACAGAATCACGAAAAAGTCGATCAGCTCAACGTCTTCCCAGTACCTGATGGTGATACCGGCAAGAATATGATGTTGACCCTGCGCAGTGCCTATCGAGAAGTCTCGGGCATGGATGAGAGCGAAGTTGGGATCGTGGGCGACGCAATCGCTCACGGGGCGTTGATGGGCGCGCGTGGTAATTCCGGTGTGATTTTATCGCAGTTGTGGCAGGGCTTCGCAGAATCGATTCGCGGGCTGGACTCGTTTGATGCCCCGGTGTTCGCCCAGGCTTGCCAGTCTGCGGTGAAATTGGCCTATCGTTCGGTTACGACCCCGGTGGAGGGCACTATCCTCACCGTGGCGCGCGAGGCGACTGAAGCCGTCGTGCGTCATTCAGAGCTGTATCAGGAACAGAATTTACAGAAGTTGCTGACGGTCATGGTCGATGCAGCCCAGGTCTCGTTGAAGGGCACGCCGGACCTGCTGCCGGTCCTCAAGAAAGCGGGTGTGGTCGATTCCGGGGGACAGGGGCTGGTGTACATGCTTCAAGGCATGCTTCGTCTTATGAACGGCGAAGCGGTGCTGCGGCCCAATGGCAAAGTGCCCGTGACCGACACCCACGAATGGCAGGAAGCCTTGGAGCCTGAGGATGCGGAAGGATACGGTTACGATGTCCAGTTTTTGATGCACGGGCAGGCGCTGGATGTCGATGCGATTCGCACGGACATCGACGCGATGGGCTGGTCCACGCTCGTGGTGGGCAATGAACGCCTGGTTAAAGTTCACGTCCACGTGCATGATCCCGGCCAACCGTTGAGTTATGCCATCGGGCTGGGGGCCTCAATTGATGATGTCGTGGTCGAGAACATGCAGGACCAGTATCAGCACTATGTCGAAGATCGCCTGGCCCGTCAGTTTGAGGATGGCGCGGAGCGGAAGCTCAACGAAGTTGGCGTTATTGTGGTCGCCAGCGGCGATGGGTTGAACACGCTGTTCGCGCAGGATTTGCAGGCCGCCTACATGATCTCCGGCGGGCAAACGATGAATCCCAGCACCCAGGATTTCCTGGCGGCAATAGATTCGCTGCCCCATAATAAAATCGTGCTGCTGCCCAACAATAAAAACATTGTTATGGCGGCGCAGCAGGCGGCTTCACTGGCACGGGATAAAGATGTCCGCGTGGTGCCCAGTCGCACGCTGCCGCAGGGGATCAGCGCCATGGTCGCCTACACCAACGTCGCACATTCTGATAATATCGAAGAAGTCATCACCGCGATGCTGGACAGCCTGCGCGATGTGACCAGCGCCGAAGTGACCATGGCGACCCGCGATGTCGAGATCAATGGAGTCAGCGTGCGCGCCGGGCAGTATATTGGTTTACTCGATGGCGATCTGGTGGTCAGCGGTGATGATTTGTACGACGTTCTGCAAGACGTGCTTTCACAGGCAGTGGATGAGGACAGTGAATTGATCACGCTCTACTATGGTTCCGAACTGGATACGGACAGCGCGCAGGCCCTGGTTGACCGGCTTGCGACCAGGTTCCAAGACCAGTCGGTCGAACTGGTGCGCGGGGACCAACCGCTGTACCCATTTATTATTAGCGTGGAGTAGATGGTCAACATTCAGATCGTTACGGATAGCACGGCACATTTTACCAATCCACAACTGGTGCAGCAGTACGGCATAACAGTCGTTCCCAACACCATCCGTATCGCCGGGAAAACGTATAAGGAAGGTGTTGACCTGAGCGCCGAAGATGCGATGCGCCTGAGCGCGCACGAGCAGGCGGTTCCCGCGGTGATTTCACCAAGCGAAGCCGAATTCGGGGTGGTCTATCGCCAGTTGGCAGAAGTTTGCGACGCGATTATTTCGATTCACCCGTCTCGAAAAATCTTTCCAAGCTGGGATCAAGCCCGGGCCGCCGCAATCCAGATTGCCGGGCAGTGTGAGGTGGTGGTCATCGATTCACAAACCCTGTCCGCGGGGCAGGCGATGCTGGTGCGGGTTGCGGCGCGGGCCGTCGAGAGCGAAACGAATCTCGAAGATGTGGTCCGTAAGGTTCGCGGCGCAGTGGACCGAGTCTATTCCGTATTCTACGTGGATGTCATCAATTCTCTGCTGCAACATGAGGTGATGAGCCGGTCGCATGTCATCCTGGGCGCAATGCTGGGAATGAAGCCCTTTCTGACGATCGAGGATGGCGAGCTGCGACCGATTGAAAAAGTGCGGACACGCTCGCAGGCGCTTGAACGGCTGGTGGAGTTCGTCACCGAGTTTACGGATATTGAGGACGTGGTGATTCTCCAGAATAAAGCGTATGCCGGGGACCAGACACGCATGCTGCAAGACCGGCTGGCGATTGAATTTCCAGAACGACATTTTCCGTATGCACTCTACGGCCCGTCCCTGGCGGCGCTGATTGGAATCGAGGCGATGGGCATCGTGCTGCTCGAAAGTGAAATGGAGTTCCTGGACGATGACTTTTAAGAAAATTAAATTTGTGACGGATAGTACCTGTGATATTCCCGCCGACGTCGCTCGGAAGTGGGGAATCTATGTGGTGCCCACGTATGTAAACATCGGCGAGGAGAGTTTTGCCGATGACGGCGTCGAGCTGGATCGGGAAGATTTTTTTAACCGGCTGTCCAGCATCACCCCGTTTCCAACGACGGCAGCGCCCTCGCCTGGGGTCGCCCGCGAGGTCATCGAAGATGCGTTTGAAGATGCCGAACATC
>JAIOHO010000640.1 GCA_019912905.1 Anaerolineae bacterium | reverse complement strand
TTGGATGAGGGGACGTCACCGTAATTGTGGATGATCGTGCCCTGATCGCCGTAGATTTCGGTGGTGGCTTCGGCGGCCAGTGTGGTCGAACTATTGAGGAGGATGCCCATCTCCTTGTGTGCGAAGCGGTAGATGGCGATGCCATTATCGTCCGGTGCGACGTCGGTCACCACATTGTCGATCTCGGCAATCACGCTGGTAGGCTGGCCGAGCATCCACAGGAACCAGTCCGCTGCATGGGAAGCGTCGTCCATGAACATACCCATGTTCTGCACCGGGTCGATATGCCAGTTGCCGGGATACGCAAAATCGGGATTCAGCAGCACCGGAATCGCATGGCGGCGGCGCACGATGGCAACCCTGCCGACCGCGCCTTCGTCGAGCAGCGCCTTGATCTTCTGATTGACCGGGTCTGCACGCATCTGGTAGCACAGGCTGAACTTCACACCAGTTTGATGAATAACTTCGATGATGCGATCGCAGTCTTCGAGGGTAAGCGCCATGGGCTTTTGCAGCAGGATATGTTTGCCCGCCTGAGCCACGGCGACGGCATGGTCGGCATGACGGTTGGTGGGACTGGTGATGAACACCGCGTCGATGTCGTCGCGCGCCAACAGGCTGTCGAGGTCCGGTTCAAAGGTGAGGCCATATTTGGCACAGTTGGATTCGCCGCGCTCACGATCGTCATCCCAGGCGGCGACGATTTGGGCGTCGGTAAAGTCCTTGATGACATCGACATAAGGGTGAATGTGGCCGTGCGCGAAGCTGATGATACCCAGGCGAATGGGGGTGGTCATGGGGATGTCTCCTTTGTGCGCGACGGATTATGGCTCTCTGGCGCACAAAGTCAAGAACCGGGCACGCGGACCATTGCGCTGCCCGGATACCCCTCAGACCTAGATTTGCAGCACATGGGTAATCGCTGTGCTGCCTACACCGCCCAGATTCTGGATGAGCGCGGTGGTGGCCCCGGTGACCTGATTTGAACCCGCCTGTCCCCGCAGTTGCAGGCAGGCTTCAACTGCCTGATAGACTCCGGTGGCTCCGGCGGGATTGCCACGTGCCTTCAGGCCGCCGAAGGTGCTGATGGGCAGGCTGCCGGTCAGGGTGATGGCGTGGTCATGTGCCAGCATCCAGCCTTCACCGCGGGCCGCGAAACCAGCAGCCTCCAGCGTCAGCGCGCTGAACACGGTGTAGGCATCATGCAGTTCGAACAGATCCACATCGAAGGATTCGATCCCGGCCTGAGCCAGCGCCTGCTGGGTAGAGCGGGTCACGGCTCGAAAAGTCAGCGGATCATCCCGATCATTCAGCGTAAACGCATCCGTCGCCACCGCGCTGCCGGTGATGCGCACGGGCTGAGGCACGCGGTCGGCAGCCCGATCCCAGGTGGTCAGCACCAATGCGGCGGCCCCATCCGCATCTGGCGCATTGTCGAACAGGCTGACTGGCTCAGCAATCATCGGCGCGGTGGCGAAGCGACCGGCTTTAATCACGTTGCGGAACATCGCATGTTGACAGTGCGCACCGTTGGCATGGGCGTTGATGGTGAAACCCTCGAAGGCATCCAGCGGCAGGCCGTATTCGTACATATAGCGGCGCATGAGCATGGCCGCCAGCGCGGTCAGTGTGACTCCGTGCGCCAGTTCATAATCGGCATCCAGCCCGGCGTTTAAGGCCCGGACCCGCGCCCCGGCCAGGGTGTCCGTCGATTTTTCGACGCCGAGGACCAGCGCGGTCTGTACGACGCCGGATTTCACCGCTAAATAGGCGGTACGCAGCGCTGCCGCGCCGGATGCTTCGGCGGCTTCGGTGGTGTAGGCTTCGATTCCCGTCAGGCCCGCGTAATCGGTGACCAGCGCACCCAGGTGAAGCTGGCTGCTGGCGGTGCCGCTGTAGGCGCTGCCCAGGTAGAGCGCATCGACCCGCTGAATATCCGCATCCGCCAGGGCCGCATGGATGGCGTCGGCGGCTAACCCGCGCAGGCCGGTTTGCCAGTGTTCTCCAACCGGTGTCAGACCGGTTCCAATGATGGCGACGTCAGGCATCGTGGTTCAGTCCTTCAGCTTGCCCCGGTAGCGGCAGTAGGTGGCGTAGTCGATTTCGGTGCGCCGGTTGATGTAATCGCGGGTGGAAGGTGCGCGCTTCTGGACGTCCTTGATCCGATCGGTGACCAGAATGTCGAAGGCGTCCGAGCCTGCGCCGCTGCCGTAGCTGATCATCAGAATACGGTCGCCGGGCTTCGCCGTATCGAGGATGGCCGTCAGCCCGACCATACACGAGCCGGAATAGGTGTTGCCGATCTCACCCGCCAGCAGGCCCGTTTTGTACTGCTCCGGCTTAAAGCCGATGGTTTCTGCTGCGCGGGAAGGAAACTTGACGTTGGGCTGGTGGAACACGGCGTAGGTGTAATCTTCCGGCTGGCTGCCCATCATGTCGAGCAGGTTCTGCGCCGCGTTCAGCGTGTGATGGAAATAGGCGGGTTCGCCCGTGAAGCGGTCACCGTGACTCGGGTAGGCTTCGCCGGGCCGCCGCCAGAAGTCAGGCGTATCGGTCACGAAGCTGTAGCTGCCCTGATAGACCGCGCAGGCTTCCTCCGCCGGGCCGAGCAGGAAAGCCGCGCCGCCCGACGCCGCCGTATATTCCAGCGCATCACCAGGGCGTCCCTGGGCTGTATCCATGCCGATGCTGAGCGTGTAGTGGGCCATGCCGCTGCCGATCAAGCCGATGGACGCCTGGACCGCTTCCGTCCCGGCTTTGCAGGCGAATTCCCAGTCGGCGGCCTGGATGTTGGGTGACGTGCCGATGCTCTCGGCGACGATGGTGC
>JAIOHO010000639.1 GCA_019912905.1 Anaerolineae bacterium | reverse complement strand
GAAATTGGGTGCGATGGTCTGAAACACGTCGTCCACATCGACAAAGAGCATCGACAGGATTACATCGACCCGGTCGCCATCCTGAATGGCATAGCTGACGCTGGTCAGACGGTTAATCGGGATCGACACACCGATCAGGCCGCTGGGCAGAACCGCCGCCGCATCGGAGCCGACTTCTGCCAGGCTGGTGAAGTCATCCGTAATCATGCTGGTGAGGATGGGCTGCTCGCGGAAAATGCGGGTGCGCGCGATTTTCCCGACCACATCTTCCAGATTGGTAATGCCGTTAAACGGTGCTGATTCTTCAGGCCAGGGGCGCAGATCGACCGCGTTCGACGGAATCCGGAATCCGCGCGGCAGCTCTTGAACCGCGATTACCACATTGACGAAGGAGAGTGGGGTGGGTGTGGGTAAGCTCGGTTGAACCTGGGTGTTGCCGGTTGCATTTGGGTTTGTCGTGGTTAACGCAGCGCCGCCACCCTGGAGCGTAGGCAGGACAGCGACGACCACAATGGCCGCCAGGATAATTATGAACGCTAGTATAATTAGAACACGTCCTTGCATTGATCCCTCCCTCAAGGGTATGGCTGTCCCACCGGCTTGGTCGATCCGCCAGCGGGTGAATGCACCAATAATCTTTTTCTAGTGTATTCGATTTGGGGTGGCTGGCAAACAGCCTGAATATCCCACCCGCTCTCAGTCTACAATGATTATGCTTAACGCTTACGCGAGAGTTGGTTAGAATATGGTATCGTCCACGGGCAGTTCTAACCGCACGACAGTGCCTTCGGTTTCGGCACTGCTGACCGATACCATGCCACCGACCAGCTCGAATTTTTCCTTGAGTGTGATGATGCTCTGGATACGCGGGTCCGATTGGTGATGATTCTGGCTGGACAATGCTGCTTCGGCGTCGAAACCGCGCCCATCATCCTCGATCGCCGCTTTGACCCGACTGCCGCCCATATCCAGTTGGATGCGCACCTTATTGGGTGCGGCATAATCCCGCGCCTGAACCATCAGTTCCTGGATGCCCCGGAAGATGAGCACCTCACGGGCTGCCTCCAACCGGCGCTCTTCACCCATAATTTCCAGGTTGGTGTCGATGTCATTTTTCTCACGGAAGGATTCGACATAGCGGCGGACGGTCGGCACCACGCCGAGGTCGTCCAGCATCATCGGTCGCAAATCGAAGATGAAGTCGCGTACTTTCTGGAAGGTGACGCTGGCGCTGGTTTTCAGGTTGTCGAGTTCTTCGGCGGCTTTGTCGGGGTTGCGGTCGAACAGCCGCTGACAGATTTCTGCCTGGAGGATGAAGTTGGTCAACGATTGGGCCGGGCCGTCGTGCATCTGCCGGGCCAGCCGCTGGCGTTCTTCTTCCTGGGCCTGGACGATGCGGATGATGCTGGCGAAGCTGCTGATCGGCGCGGCATGTTCTGATGTACCGTGAATGCCGGATGGCAGTTCAGATCCCTGGATCATATTGAGCACGCGGTTGAGCAGCGTCTGATGTTCCTGCAACAGCGCCTGGCGCGTTTGCAGCTTTTCGAGCTGCCCACGCATCGTACTCAAGCGAAAGCGCGCATCCAGGGCTTCGTCATATTTCGTCCGAATATCCTGCCGGGGGATGGTATCGATATTGTCCTGAACGGTGCGGAGTTCACTCGCCAGATCACTGTTGCGCTGCTGTTCCCGGTCAACCACGATTTGCGTCTGGTCGATCTGGCCTTTGATTTCGTTCAGCGCAGCCTGAATCGTGCGCATCTCGGTGGTGATTAATTCGACAATCTCATTCTTTGGATCATCAAAAGAATCTGCTGCCATTTATGCCCTACCTGGTGGATTCTGAATCAGTGTCCTGGATACGCACCCATCCATAGCGCAAAGCGGTGACTGCGGCCTGGGTGCGATCCTGAACATTGAGCTTCTTAAGGATTGAAGTCATGTGATTCTTGACGGTCTGATGGCTGATGCGCAGCACTTTGGCGATCTCTTTATTGCTCAGACCACGGACGACAAACTGGAGAATCTCCATCTCGCGCGGGCTGAGTGGAACAAAGTGATCTTCAGGATCGAGGGCGTATGGCCCGGCAGCCGCCTCGACATTGGCGCTGACCCAGGTTTTCATATCCCGTTCCGACAGGCGCTCATCTCCGACAATGTACAGCCCATCCGCGACATCCCGAATCACAGCGATCAATTCGTCCGGCGTAATGTCTTTCGAGCAGTAGGCGGACGCGCCTGTGCGCATGGCATGGAGAACCTGCTGCGAATCGTGATACGCAGTGACGACCACCACTGCGACCTGGCTGCGTTCGATTTTGAGCTGGCGCGTCACCTGCAAACCATTGAGCGTTGGCAGATTGACATCCAGAAGCACCACGTCCGGTTGCAGGCGCTGTGCGGCACGTAAGGCTTCTTCGCCATCGGAACACTGGCCGACGACGCGAATATCATCCTCCAGTTCGATGGCCTTGCTGAGGCCGTCACGAAAGAGAGGATGGTCGTCTACGATGAGCACGGAAATGATGCGATATTGCCGGTGCCGCTCCTCACGAATGTTCATACATACTGACGGCGCTAAGCACCATGACCCGAGGACGGTGCTTGCGCGCTTCTCCTTTCAACTGCCGATCCATACAGCTGCATTTTAGCCAAATGAGAGCGGGACGGAATTGTTATTAATCTAGCGTAATCTCCTACGCAGTATACAACCAAAGTGTATTGCCCTGCAAGCGAGCCTGTTTTTATGAAACGATTATCTTAATTTTACTCTTTCTGAGACCAGTGATTGAAACCGAAGGCCTGTCACGGATATACTGGAAGGTATTCGCCCGAACGGAAACGAGGCGCGGAATTGCGGAAGATTACGAGTTCTGAAGGTCTGCGATACTATCAATTCGACATGTGGCCGCAGCTCGCACACGGTGTCTTCACCCGCCACGGTGGGGTTAGCCAGGCACCCTGGGCGTCGCTCAACCTGGGTGGTAATGTGGGTGATGATGCGGTGGCGGTGCGCCGCAACCATGAGCTGATGTATAGCGCCCTGCGAGCGAATGGCGCGCGCGCCTGTTCGGTCTGGCAGGTGCACAGTGCCGATGTCGTACTGGCCGATGGTCCTGTGCGTGGGCGGCGCTGGCTGGCGCTGGCCGATGCGATGGTCACGGACCGGTCTGATACACCGCTGTCCATGCGCTTTGCGGACTGTGTGCCCCTGCTGTTTCATGACCCGACACACGGCGTCATCGGCATGGCCCATGCGGGTTGGCGCGGCACCGTGCAGGGGGTCGCGGCGAACACGGTGCGCCACATGATGGAGGCTTATGGCTGCCAGCCACAAGATGTTCAGGTTGGTATCGGGCCGAGTATTGGCCCCGATTATTATCAGGTGGGCGAAGAAGTAGTGGCGGCGGTCGTCGATTATTTTGGCACTACCGATGGGTTGATCCGCCGCGATCTGGCGGACGGCACAGCGTATCTCGATCTGTGGGCGGCCAACCGCCTGGATCTGGAGCGAGCGGGCGTGGAGCAAATCGAAACCGCAGGGCTGTGTACGGCCTCGAATACGGAAGAATGGTTCTCGCACCGGGCCGAAAAAGGGCGTACCGGGCGTTTCGGGGCGGTGATGTCATTATGACTGTGGCGGCGAATATCCAGCTGGTGCGAGCGACCATCGCGGCAGCCTGCCTGCGCGTGGGCCGCTCCCCTACGGAGGTCACGCTGGTGGCGGTCAGCAAAACACATCCGGCTGAGAGGGTGCTGGAAGCGATCGAGGCGGGTGTGCAACATTTCGGAGAAAATCGCGTAGAAGAGGCTGAAGGCAAAATACCCGAAGTCAACCAGCGCACCTCCGACACGCTGACCTGGCACATGATCGGGCATATCCAGAGCCGAAAGGCCCGGCAGGTCCCGCCGCTGTTTCAGGTTGTGCATTCGGTGGATCGTCTCAAACTGGCGGCCAGGCTGTCGCAGCAGATGGTCGAAACAGGCGGGCGGCTGGATGTGCTGTTGGAGATGAACATCTCTGGTGAAGCTAGCAAGGGCGGATTTCAGGCAGCGGGCTGGTCCGGCGAGGCTGCGGTCCGCGCGGCTTTGTGGGCGGAGGTTGAACAGACGCTGGCGCTGCCCGGGCTGCATGTGCGCGGCCTGATGACGATGGCGCCGATTGTGGATGATATGGAGCAAACTCGCCCGGTATTTACGAATCTGGCCGCGCTGCGGGCTGCGCTAGCGGATTCTTTCGGGGTAGAATTGCCGGACTTAAGTATGGGTATGACCGATGATTATCCGGTTGCCGTTGAAGAAGGCGCAACGCTGGTGCGTGTGGGCCGGGCCATTTTCGGCACTCGTGAGGAGTAAAGGAAAACATAATGGGTTCGTTTCTCAGTTTGATCTTGCTGGCGCTGAATATCTACCAAATCATCCTGCTGGCGCGGGTGTTGTTAAGCTGGTTTCCAGATATTAATCGCAGCAATCCGATCATCCAATTTCTGTACGACATCACCGAGCCGGTCTTGCAGCCCATTCGAAACGCGCTGCCCCAGACCGGGACGGTGGATTTCAGCCCGCTGATCGTGTTTTTGGGAATCTCTGTCATCTCGATGCTGCTGACGCGCCTCTAAGTGTGTTTGGTATGTCCCGATTCAGGCAATTCCCCTACAAGGAATTGGGGTACAATAAGTTGATATTGCCTGAAATCGAGAAAATGCCGAAGAAGGTAGAGGTTCGACATGCCTGAAAAGCGTAATTTTGAGATTACCGACGCCAAAGGTGGAGCCGCATTTACTGTGCGGGTGGTGACTCGTGCCGTGAACACCGAGGTGGTGGGAATCAACGACGACGGTTCGCTCAGGATTCGTTTGCAGGCTTCACCAGCCGGTGATCCGGCGGCGAACAAGGAATTGGTTGATTTTCTGGCGGACAAGCTGCAAGTTTCGGTAAAGCAGATCGAGATTGTGGCCGGTCAGAATGGCCGCGAAAAAGTGATTGCAGTCGAAGGCATCACCACTGCCGAACTGGAAAGCAAGCTGTCGGGTGGGCAAACCAATTAGAGTCCGCCTGCTGGGGTCAGGGTTCGCGCTGGCGATTCTCCTGACTGCCTGCATGTCGAGCACCGCTTTGACCCCGGTGCCGACGCTGACCTTGATTCCACCCACTGCGACGGATACCCCGACACCCGTCACTCCAACCCCCACGCGGGTCCGACTGCCGGGTCCAGCCGATTTGATCACCCCGACTCTGGACGCCAATCCGGTTCTGATCCCGGCGGCGGCCCAGCCTGTCTTGCAGCGTGTACTCGACGATCTCGCGGACCGCCTGTCGATCCCTGCTGAGGCCATTCTGCTGCTGCGCATTGAAACGGCGGTGTGGACAAGCCCGGATGTTGGTTGCGGCTCGGAGTCCCCGGCGGGCACGGTAGTTCCTGAAACAGAGGGTTTCCGCTTTATTTTGCAGGCGGGCGATCGAACCTACGATTATCACACGGATACGAATACGACCGTGCGCTTATGCGAAGGCGATACGCCGGACAGTGGTTTGACTGAAGAACTGCTGCTGGATGTCGATCCGGTAGCGGCGGATATGGTATCCCTGGCGCAGCGGCGGTTGGCCGATGAACTCGACCTGGCCGCCCGGCGCATCCGCGTGATTGACGTGATGCCCGTAACCTGGACGGACAGCAGTCTCGGCTGTCCGCAGCCCGGTGAGACGTATCCGCCTATCACCATCGAAGGCTATCGTATCGTTCTGGCGGCTGGCGACGATGAATATATCTTCCACAGTGACTCGACTCAGGTGATTGCCTGCGACGCTCGGACGGAACGCCTTCCGGTTGCCGAGTAGGACGGTACAGCCTAGATCGGGGCCGGGAAAGACTGACCCAGCTGCGTTTCCAGGTCGGCCAGTGAACGATGCGCGGCGGAACGGACTTCCTCCTGGCGGTCACGCAGGGCCGCATATAAGGGTCTGGCAGCCGTGACCTGCCCCAACTGGCCCAGCACCCGCGCGGCTAATTCGCGGATTTCCGGTTCGCCGTCCTGTAGCGCATTCAGGAGTACCTGAACGGCACCTTCCCCGGCGGGCACATTTTCGCCGCGTGCGCCGGCCCAGTCGCCCAGCCAGGCGATCGAGTCCGGGGCCGGATATGCCTGCGGTCCCCGATTTTCCTGCTGCTGAAGGTCGAAAAATGCCCCCTGCGCTGCGGAACGCACGTACCACTGCTCGTCTTCCAGAAAAGCGCGATACAGCAGATCAATCGCCCAGTGTGTTGCGACGCGTTTAAGGCCAAAGGTGGCCGCACGACGCACCAGCATATCGTCGTGGCGGATGGCATCATACAGGATCGGGTGCCCTTCGGCAGGCAGCAGGGCTATGGTCTCGGCCACCGCCTGCCTTGCTGGTTCGGAACTTTCCGTCAGCATGACCACCAGCGCTTCAAGCGCTTCGTCATTCCCAATCGCACCCAGGGCCATTACCGCGGCCAGTTGGACTTCGTTAGACTGATCTTCCAGCAGGGCAATCAGATCTTTGATCGCCTCGGTACTGCCGATTGCGCCCATGCCCAGGCAGGCGAGGCGGCGGACCTCATCGTTGGCGTTGCGGGCTGCCTGGCGGAAGATGAGCAGCGTGCTGCGGTCCCGGGTGCCAATCAGGGCGGCGGCGGCTCGTTCGCGCACTAGCGGATATTGATTGGCAGCCACCAGCATATTACCGATATGTTTGAGCAGCGGCCCGCGCCAGGATGCACTGCTCGGCGCATAGGCCAGCCACCGTGACACATCGAGCACCTGGCTGTGCAGCAAATCGGGCGGGGTACTCAGACGCGCCCGTACCGCCGGTTCCATCGAGGTGTGCAGCGCTGCATACGCCAGCGCCTGGGACCAGGCTGGGCGATTGGCCTTATCGACCAGCGTCTCGGCGCGTGCGGCTTTCAGCGTCAGGCCCGCGAGATACGCAGCAACGAACGAGTGGCGGAACTGGAGGCGACCCCCGCGATAGCTGACGAGCAGTCCGCTGCGCCGCAGCATGGACAGAAATTTGCTCTGTGCGCTGACCTGCTCCTGATTCTGGGCGCTTTTCTTGCCGCGCCCTCGTGCTGGTTTAGCACTTTCTGCTTCGGCTTCTTCCGAGAATTCCGCGCCGGAAAAGGCATCGGCCTGAATAAGGGCTTCGATGCGTTCTAAGGTAATAAATCCTTCGTCGAGCTGGAGGGCTGCGACCTGTCCCAGTTGGGTCAGAATCGCCTCCAGCGGCTGATTGGCCGGTAAGTGACGGGTGACGAACGCTTGCAGCCAGCCTTCGAAGCCAGCAGTCTGGGTGTCATTGCCATAGGTGGACCATATCTTCAGTGTCAGGTCCACCGGCGACAAAGCGCGATTGTTGGCACGGGCACGGGCGATGGCGGCATCCTCCGGTCTGCCTGCGGGCTTGCGGCGCGTGCCGCCGACCACCGGCCAGACATTCGTCCAGCGATCGACCGATTGTTCCAGATTCAGATCGCTCCAGGGCCTCAGGATGACCGGTGTCATGCCCAATTTCATCAGCGCGCCATAGCCGTTGGGTGCGGCTGCGACGATGAAGAAATTGTTGGAATAGGTGCTCATCAATGCCTGGAGCCAGATGATTTTTTCGCGCTGTTCTTCCGGGGGCAGATCGTCCAGGCCGTCGATGAGCAGCAGGGTCTGACCCGCCGCCAACCGCCGATACAGGTTGAGCGGCAGCGTGCGCGCGGTAATCGGCCCAACCTGGTTTTGTGCTGCGCGAACCAGCGGTTCGGCAGGGTCAATCTGGCTGCCATACTCGTCCGGCGAGATGTGGACGTTCGCCAGGTGAATATAAACCGGCAGAAACTGATTGAAGCGGGTGACATCGGACTCATCAGGCGTTTGACCGTAGGTGATACCATGCTGTTCGCTCAGCCGTTCCCGCGCGAGACGTTCAACTTCCTGCCGCTCTTTGACGCGCGCCGCGCGCGCCTTTTCAGAAAGCGCAGCTTCCTCGGCATCCAGGCTCTTTTGCACCCGGTCTTCGAGACTCACAAAACGAACCCGGCCCAGGCTGTGCAGGGCGATGGTCAGCAGGGCGGTGGTGCGCCCGCTGCCCGGAATGCCCAGCAGTGCCACCTGTCGGTCGCCGGTTGCCAGATCGTCAATCGACAGTGTTTCCAGATTATAGGGAGCGTGCAGATAAGGGAAGTCATGCACCTGGGGGACGACATGGAAGACGCGGTGGATGACGTCATCATCGGGCGGCGCAACCAGCTCCGGGGCAGGTAAAAAGCGTGGTTCGATCACGATTTCGGACAGGTTGACGAAGCGCCCGGCAAGGTGCGTGGTTTCGGCCTGTTCGATCAGGTCATGGATGAAGCGGTTATCGGCGCTGCGGGTGGTGTAATTCTGGACATCGGTGGCGCTGCGCCGTGTGCTGCGGACGGCAGCACCGATCTGCTTGCGGAAACGATAAGCTGCATAGGCGCTGGTCCAACCGACCAGCAGGCCGACCCCGAAATTCTCGACATCAAAACCCACGATTCTGCCTCCCCCCAGCTTATAGACTGACCAGAATGCGCTCACAGTTACTGCAACTGACCAGTTTGACACCCTGACGGACTTCGCGCTCGATGGCGAAGGTTTGGGCGACGCCGCAGATGCTGCATGTGTTGCCAGACATCACTGCCACAGGCTGATTCTGCTTGCGGACTCTCATTGTAGAGTAGATTTTGAGATTTTCCGGCGCAACTTCCTTAAGCACGTGTTGGCGGCGCTGTTTGGCTTGCTCGATATGCGCTTGCAGGGCCGTCTGCTCCTCCAGAAGTTGGCGATGTTCCTCCCCCCGACTGTCGGCGACGGCCCTTAATCTGCCCTCCGCCTGATTCAATCTGCTCTCGGCTTCCTCAACGGACAGCATAGTTTCCAACAGATTTGTTTCCAGTTCATCGTGCCAGCGTTTGAGCGACTCGATTTCCTGCTGCATGTCCTGGAGTTCTTTCGGGTTTTTCACGTTGCCGCTGTAAAGCTGCTGATCGGTGGTACGGGTTTTGTCTTCGTTGACCTCGATCTCGTCTTCCAACTGGCGCAGATGATTTCGAAGAGGGCTTAACTCGTTCTGAGCGGCCTTTACGTCGGACTGGGCGGCCTGGAGTACCTCGTCATTCGCCAGAACCAGCGCAATTTCCTTGACGCGTTTCTGGCTGCGCAGGAGGTCGAGATCAACTTCTTGGAGGCGATACAGAGCTTCAGGCTGATTCATGGCTTAAGATCGGTGTGCTGGCGTGTTCGAATAGTCGTTGTACAATGTGAATGTTCATACAGGGTTTTCCTTTTCGATTATACACTGCGCCGGAATCATGAGGCAAACTACAAGACTAAAAGACGAAATCATGCGATCGGGATTCACCGCTCACATCGCGCCCACGGAATGGCGCTGGGTCATCGTGGTGGCGGTCGCGCTGATTCTGCTGGCGTTCGCGCCTTACGGATTGCTCGCCCTGCGTGGGCCATCCGAAGCGGGCTGGCAGTTCATGGGGATTCTGCATAACTCGCGCGATGGTGCAACCTATCTGAGCAAAATGATGTTGGGTACGCACGGCGAATGGCTGGTCCATTTTCAACACACGCCGGAATCTCATGGTGGCGCATTCATCCAGGTGCTTTACCCACTTCTGGGTCAGGTCGCCGGGCTGACTGGTGTCCCGGTGCTGGTGGTGTTTCATCTCATGCGGGCGCTGTCCGCCGTGCTGATGTATCTGGCGCTGTACCAACTGGCGGCTACGATCTGGATGCGCATCCGCACCCGGCGCATTTTTTTTGTGCTGGTTTCGCTGGCAGCGGGTCTTGGCTGGCTCTATGCCATTTTGAGCGGTGGGCGGGTGGATTCGCCCGATCTGTCAATTCCTGAAGCTTTCCCCCTTCAGAGTACATTCGTCAACGTACATTTTCCGCTGACGCTGGCCTGTGTCGCACTGCTGGTGAGCATCATTATCGAGATATTCCGACCCGGGGCGACGGAAGAACCCACCCTCAGCAATGGTGGGCTTACGGCGGTGCTGCTCAGTCTGGCGCTGGCTCTGTTGTACCCGCAGGCACTGGTGCCATTGGGTGGGGCGCTGGTGACTTATGCCGGTTGGCGCTGGCTGAGCAAACGGCATGTGAATCGGCGGGAATTGTTCTGGCTGCTGGTCATTCTACTGCCTGCGGTACCCATCGCGGCTTATTATGGTGCCGTGGTCATGTACAATCCGGCGATGGCCGAATGGTCGCGCCAGAACGTCACGGCAGCACCGCCGCTGCCGGTCCTGCTCATCGGCTTCGCTTTTCCTTTGATCATCGCACTGCCGGGCATTATTCGCGCATTCGGACGCTATGAAGCCCATGACGATCATTTTATGCTGGCCTGGCTGATCGTAATGCTGGTGTGCATTTATCTGCCGACCAACATTCAACGTCGTTTTGCCGTGGGCATGATGCTGCCCCTGGCATATTTTGCGACGCGCGCGCTGGAAGCTTTCTGGCTGCCCCAATTCTCTAACCGGCGCTGGCGCTATCGGGTGATGATCCTGTTTGTGCCGTTGATTGCGCTGACGCACCTGTTCGTGCTGTTCATCCCGACTCTGCCTATCGTGGCGGGCAGGCCGCAGGATACCCAGGGACTGTACCTCGAACGGGATTATGCAGCCGTCTTCGAGTGGCTGCGCGAGCGGACCCGCCTGACGGATGTGGTGCTGGCATCGGAGCCGGTCAGTCTGTGGCTGCCGGGCTGGGCCGGGACGCGCGTCGTTTATGGGCATCCGTTTGAAACGTTGCAGGCTGATGTCAAAAAGGACGCGATCCGGGCATGGTACGCCAGCGGTCAGGACTGTCAGACACTGATCGACGATTATTCGATTCGCTTTATCCTCTATGGGCCGGAAGAGGCAAAGATTGGTGATGGCCCCTGCCTGGCAGAATTACAGCAGGTCGCGCGCAGCGGTGACGTCACGATTTATGCGCCTTAGCCTGGTCGGGCTGTGTGCGGCATTTCTGTTTCTGGCGGGCCTGCGCCCCGATTCTCTGCCGTTTATCCCCGAAGCACGTTTTTCCGATGCGGCAGTGACTCATTGGCCTGCGGCGGCCTATCTGCGTGCCAGCGTGCTCGAACGCGGCGAATTCCCTTCGTGGCAAACGACGATTCTCGGCGGCCAACCTTTTGCGGCCAACCCACTGAACAAAACAGCCTATCCTTTGCAGTGGCTGGTGCTGATCCTGCCGCCCGCGCTGCATCTGAATGTGCTCATTCTGCTCCACCTGCTGCTGGCAGGGTGGGGGATGTGGCGCTGGACGCGGCACGGCGGTTTGTCGGATGCGGCGGCGCTGTGCAGCGCGCTGGCTTACGCGTTTGCTCCTAAGGTCCTGGCACACATAGGGGCCGGTCACGTCGATCTGCTGTACGCGCTGGCCTGGTGGCCCTGGCTGATGGACTCGGTGCAGCAGGGGCTGACCGAGAATGAGGTTCGGCCTGTCCGCACGATCCTTCAGACCAGCCTGTTCGCCGCGCTCATGTTCCTGGCGGATGTGCGCCTCAGTCTGTTTGGCCTCGTGCTGGCGGCAGGCTGTGGCGTGTGGGAAACCCGGCGGCAGGCGCGTTGGTCACGCCTGATCTATGCGGTGCCGGTGGTGGCGCTGTTCGGCCTGCTCACGCTGTCGGTTACGGTGCCTTTGCTGGGCTGGCAGCCGTATCTCAGCCGCAGCACGATGACTGCCGCCGATGCCGGGGTGTTTGCGCTCGAAGGGGGACAATTCGTCGGGCTGCTGCTGCCTCCACGGGGCGGCAATCCCGAAACGCTGACCTATCTGGGGCTGCCGGTGCTGCTGTTGGCGGGTGTGGCTCTTTTTTCCGCCCCGCGCCGATATGCGTTCTGGTGGATTGCCATCCTCCTGGCGGCGCTGTACGCGATGGGCACGCATGGCCCGCTGTGGCCGGTACTGGTTGAGACACTGCCCCTGTTACGCTGGTTTCGCGTTCCGGCACGTGCGTGGTTCGTGGTCGTGCTGGCCGCGAGCTGGCTGGCGGGTCACGGCCTCGAAAGCGTGATGCGCATGGCGGTACAAGTCCGGCGGGATGGCACGCTGAACCGGCTGGCAATTCTGCGGCTGGCGGCAGCCGGTGGGATGGGCGCGGCAGTATTCTGCGGGGCTTTCACGCTGGCGCTACTCACCGATCTGCCTGCTGCGATCGGCATCGGCGTGATGATGGTCGGTGCGCTGCTCGGAGTAACCCTGCTGCTGACGTTGTACGGGCGGCTGACGCCCAAATGGGTCGCGATGGCGCTGACCCTGGTGGTGTTTTTCGACCTCGCCTGGAGCGGGCATGGCTGGCTGGAGTGGCGCGGCCCTGACCGCTGGTTGACTCCTCAGCAGGCGTTGGTGGAGGCGCTGCAAGCCGAAACCCCGACGCGCATCTACTCCCCGAATTACGCCCTGGAGCAGCAAACCGCCGCCGCCAACGGCTTCTCGCTGTTCTATGGGGTCGATCCATTCCAACTGAGCGGGGTGGTGAATGCGATTGCGCAGGGAAGCGGGGTGCCGGTCGCCGCGTACAGCGTCGTGCTGCCACCGCTCGATCTGACCCCAGCGGAGGACGACGCGCGCAGCGCCGAGATGCTGCTGCGGACCGCCAATCAGGACGCGGTGCTGGATACGGAGGTACTCGCCGAGTGGGGCGTCAGCCACGTGGTCGCAACGTATCCGATTCTGCATAACCACCTTGAACTGCGCTCGGAGGTGGATGGCGATTATCTGTATGCCAATCTGGATGCCGACCCGCCAGCCGAATTGAATGGGCTGGGCTGGCCCAACGCCGGCTGGCCCGGACTGCCGGATGAGGCGACGGTCGCGCAGTTGAATCAGCAAACCACGGTCGCCGCTGGTGTCGCCAGTTTGAGCTTGATTATCTGCATGGCGCTGCTCGTCTGGGGGATATTTCGCCGATGACCGACCGTCTGCTGTCACGCGCGCTACTGGTGCTGGTGATTCTCACGCTGGGAGTCGTCTTCCATCGCCTGCTGCTGGGCGAAGTCTTCTTCTGGGGACTGCCCTCCCTGCAATTTTACCCCTGGCGTGAGTTTGCGTTTGATATGCTGCGGAGTGGTCAGCTTCCGCTCTGGAATCCCTACAATGGTGCGGGCGCGCCGCTGATCGCCAATTACCAATCGGCACTGTTTTACCCGTTAAGCTGGCTGGGGTTGCTACTTCCCCTGGCCTGGGCGATGAGCGTTACCGTGGTGCTGCACCTGTTCATTGCCGCCTGGGGAATGTGGGTCTTTACCGGGCGATTGGGGCTGCCCGGCCTGGGACGCGGTGTGAGCGCGCTGGCCTTCGGATTGACCAGCTATCTGGTCGCCCGGTTGGGCACTTACCCGACCGTGACCGCTGCCGCCTGGCTGCCCTGGATTTTGTGGGCGGCGTTGGGGGTCTTGACCGAAAAACGGCTGCGTCACGTCGGTTGGTTAGCGCTGCTGACCGGATTGCAACTGCTGGCCGGACACGCACAAACCGCGTGGTACAGCCTGCTGCTGGTGGGCGTGTTCGCGCTGTTCTGGGTTGTGCGCCAGCGCAGTCGCGATGGATGGCTGCGCCTGGGCATGGTCACTGCCGGGATGCTGCTTGGCGTGGGAATTGCGGCGGCGCAGCTGCTGCCGACGATGGAGCTGCTGCGAACTTCCCAACGCTCGGCGGGCGTGGATTTCGACTTCGCCATGAACTTCAGCTACGGCCCGGCTCGCGCGCTGAATTGGGTGTCGCCGAATGTATTTGGCAATCCAGGCGATGGCACCTACCTGACGGAAGGCGCATTTTTCGAGGATGCGGTGTATATCGGCCTGCTGCCGCTCATCAGTGCATTGGCGGCGATCGTCGGCTGGATCATGCGCCGCTTTCGGAAATCGCTCGATCCCCTGCCTGCCGGGTGGACGATTCCTTTTTGGATGGGAATTGGGGGCGTCGCATTTGTGCTGGCGTTGGGCAAGTACACGCCAGTGTTTCCCTTTCTGTTCGAACACGTGCCGACCTTCGATCTGTTTCAGGCCCCGGTGCGCTGGCACCTGTGGACGGTGTTTGCGCTGAGCGTGCTGGCAGGCATTGGCACGCGGTCGTGGGGGCGCGGTCACTGGTTGTTCTTCGGCACGCGGCTGGCGGTGGCTGGGGGCATCGGCGCGGCGCTGCTGGCGTGGTTTGCGGCACTGGTGCTGCTTTCTGCGCTGGATGATGCGGAAGCTGCGCTGGCATTGGATGTGCTGCGGCGTGCGGTGGTGCTGACCGGGCTGCTGGGCGCAGGAGCCGGAATTCTGACCCTTTTGCAGCCGGACCCGCAGCACCGGCGCTATCCATCCTGGGCACTGGGGGTGCTGGTTTTCGTAGCCGTCGATCTGGGATGGGCCGGGCAGGGCCTGAATCCGACCGTGCCTGCCGCCTTTTACGATCGGTCTGCTGCGCCGGAGTCAGGGGAAGGACGCGCCTACTGGCCCGAGGAGGCGGAGCGGGCCGTCGAGTTCGACACTTACCTCCCGTTTGATGATTACCGCGTGGCCGTGGAAAACTGGCCTGCCTTTCGTCAGAGCCAACTCCCAAATCTGAACCTGCTGGATCGCTGGCCGCTGCTCAACAATTTCGATCCGCTGCGCGTCGGCCCGTTCGCGCGCTATATCCG
>JAIOHO010000060.1 GCA_019912905.1 Anaerolineae bacterium | reverse complement strand
TCGGCATGGGTGCGATTCTGCTGAACGGCGTCGAAGTGGGGGAAAACTGTGTGATTGGAGCGGGCGCGCTGCTCACCCAGGGCAAAATCTTTCCGCCGGGTCTGCTCCTTCTGGGCAGCCCGGCACGAATCATCCGCGAGCTGACGCCAGACGAAATCGACACCAACCGCCAGAGCGCCGACGGCTATATCCAGAAAGCACGCGCCTTTAGAGAGAGTGGACATTCTAGAACTTTTGTTCTATAATTGACCTATGACAACCAGCGATCAAATCGACTTCACCACCCAGGAATCCGGCGAACGGCTGGATAAAATTATCATGGCGCACATCGGCGACCGCCTGTCCCGCGCGCAGCTTAAGACGCTGATGATCGACGGTCTGGTGACGGTCGATGGTAAGCAGATTAAGCCCGGCGCGAAGCTCAAAGGCGGCGAGCACATCCAAGTGACGATCCCGGTGCGCGAAGAACCGGAGAAGGTCCAACCCGAAAATATCCCACTGACTGTGATTTACGAAGACGACGACCTGGCGGTGATCGACAAACCGGCGGGCATGGTCGTGCATCCCGGCGATCTGAACGAGACGAGCACGCTGGTCAGCGCCTTGCTCAGCCGCTGGCCGCAGATCGCCGCGATGAATGTCGAGGAAAAGCGGGCGGGCATCGTCCACCGGCTCGACAAGGACACCAGCGGGTTGATCCTCATCGCCAAACATGACCGGGCGCGTCGCAAATTGTCCGAACAGTTCCAGGAACGGACCGTCGAAAAGGTCTATACGGCCCTGCTGGAAAAGCGTCCCCAGACCAGCGTCGGACGCATCGAGGCTCCGATCGGGCGCGACCCGAAGCAGCGCAAACGGATGGCGGTCGCACGGAACGGACGGCCTGCCATCAGCGAATACACGGTGATAGACGATCAGTTTTCCGGTGATTTCACACTGGCCAAAGTGCGCCTGCTGACCGGACGCACGCATCAGATTCGCGTCCACATGGCCTTTATCGGCTGCCCCATCGTCGGCGACCGGGTCTACGGCTTCCGCAAACAGCGGATCGGCCTCAAGCGGCAGTTCCTGCACGCCAGCGAACTGGCCTTCGACCAGCCGACCAGCGGGGAACGGCTGCATTTTGAAAGCCCCCTGCCGCCAGGATTGCTGAATATCCTGAGCAAACTGCGGGGCTGAGCGGATGAAGATCACGGCGGTCAAGACCTTTCTCGTCGATGGCGGTTTTCGACCCTGGACGTTCGTCAAAATCGAAACCAGCGACCCCGGCGTGATCGGCTGGGGAGAATGCACCGATTGGGGATCGCCCGGCCCGGTCGCAGCCACCGTCGAACGCTACGCCGAATGGATCATCGGGCGGGACCCGATGCAGGTCGAAGCTATCTGGTGGGACCTGCACGCCGCCTCCGTCCGGCACCAGGGCGGCATCGCCTGGAAAGCCATGGCAGGCATCGACAACGCCCTGTGGGATATTCGGGGCAAGGTGCTGAACGCACCGGTATGGCTGCTGCTCGGCGGGAAACTGCGTGACCGGCTGCGGCTGTACTGGTCACACTGCGGCTCGACCCGCTTCCAGCATGCCGACCGCCTGGGCCTGCCGCCAGTGGAAACGACCGCCGACTTGCAGCTTCTGGCCGAAGAAGTGCAGCAGCGCGGCTACACGGCCATTAAAACCAACCTGATGGCGCTGACCGATCTGCCGGACGTCGGCAAGGGCCTGGTCCGCTTCTCCAATACCGTCGGCGATGCGCCACCGCCGACACTACGCGCTGCCGAGGCCATCGTCCGCACCTTCCGCGAAGCACTCGGCCCGGATATAGGCATTGCGCTGGATGTGGCCTTCTGGTTTAAGCTGGGCGGTGCGATCAAGCTGGCACGGACGCTCGAACCTTATGACCTGATGTGGCTGGAAACGGAAACACTTGACCCGGAGGCGTTAAGGATAATCCGCGACTCGACTCAGACTCCTTTATGTACCGGCGAAAGCCTGTATGGGACGCACGATTACAGGCCCTATTTGCAGCTTCATGCCCAGGACATCGTCAACCCGGACCTGGCCTGGAACGGCATCACGATGGGCAAAAAACTGGCGGATATGGCCCACGCCTACGATGTCCTGTTTGCGCCGCATAATACGCACAGCCCGTTCAACAGCCTGATTTCGGCGGCGGTCTGCGCCGGTGCGCCCAATTTTTACATTCTCGAATATGACGTCGATGATGCCCCCTGGTCAAGCGACCTGATGACCCATCCACTCGAAATTGAAGATGGCTGCCTGAACCTCAGTGATCGCCCTGGCCTGGGTTCCGACCTTATCGAATCCGAACTGCTCAAACACCCGGCCAAAACGTATCCCTGGGCGCGGTAGACGGTCGTACAAAATTCGATCTGCCGCTACAATGGACCGTATAATGATTTCACCTGAAAAGTGAGGGGCACATGCGCGAAATCACGATTGCAGTTGCACAGATCAAACCCAAACTCGGCGAGAATGAAGACAACCTCGTCAAGATGTCGGAAATGATTGCCAAGATTGCTTCGCAGCAGCGCGTGGATCTGATCGTCTTTCCCGAATTGATTACCAGCGGGTACGAACTGGGCGTGCGCTTCACCGAACTGGCACAGCGCATCCCCGGCCCGACGGTCAACCTGATGGCCCAGCGCGCCAACGAACACGGCGTCTTCATCGCCTGGGGCATGGTGACCAAGGAAAAGGTCGAAAGTGTGCTGTATAACTCGGCGGTGCTGGTCGGTCCCGAAGGTGAACTGCTGGATGTCTACAATAAAGTCCACCTGCGCGGCGAGGAGCGTATGGCCTTCCGCGAAGGCTTCAAGCTGCCGGTCATCCCGACCGAAATCGGCAACATCGGCCTGATCCTGGGTTATGACCTGGCCTTCCCGGAGGTCGCGCGCGGCCTGGCGCTGGACGGAGCCGACATCATCTGTGTGCTGGCGAACTGGGAAGCGGCCAACATCGACGAGTGGAAGACGTATATTCGGGCGCGCGCCTACGAAAATTCGCTGTTCGTCGCCGGGGCCAACCGCATCGGGGAGGATGTCACCCTGAACTTCGGCGGCGAGAGCATGATCGTCGGCCCACGCGGGCAGATTCACGCCTCGCTTGCCAATGAAACCGACCCCGAAAGCGGCGAACCGCTGGAAGGCTTCGCCGTCGCCCGCATCGACCTGGACGAAGTGCGCAAGTACCGCGAGGAATTCCAGTTCATCCAGAACCGCCAGCCTGCGGTCTATCGCTCGCTGGTGCGCAAGTATTAATCGACCCTGAGGGCTGACCATGCCGTACATCAAGCAGGTCTCAGACAAGGAAGCGACCGGGGCCGTCAAGCGCGAACTGGATAAGGCTTACAAGCGGGCCGGGCGTGTCTGGAACATCGTGCGCATCATGACGCCCAACGCCGAGGCCATGCGCACCTCGATGAGCTTCTACATCGCCCTGATGTACGGCGAGTCACCCCTCAGCCGGGCACAGCGCGAGATGCTGGCGGTGGTAGTCAGCCAGACCAATCACTGCCGCTACTGAACGCAGGCCCACGCGCATGACCTCCGTGCTGAGGTCCAGGGGTTCGAAACCAGCGCCGAAGCGGATGCCTACGTCCACGCCATCGCCGGCGATTGGCGGGCGGCTCCCCTCCAGCCGATCGACCACGTATTGTGCGAGTATGCGCAGCGTCTGACCGAGTCGCCTCATGACATGGGACCTAACGTGATTCGTGGGTTGCGTGACGCCGGACTGGATGACCGCGCCATCCACGATGCGACTCAGATTATCGGCTATTTCAACTACATCAACCGTGTGGCCGATGCGCTCGGCGTCGAGCCGGAGACGTTTGTCCGGCCCTGGGGCGACCCCGATTTTGACCCGGGCGAGGCGCGGGCATGAGCGCCGGGTATTCCGGCACGCCGCTGGTCAAAAAGCTCGGCCTCAAACCCGGCCAGCGCATCCTCATCCTGAATCCACCCGAAAACTATGCGGCCACGCTCGGCGATTTGCCCGACGGACTCTTGCAGGTCGAAACAGCCACACCGGAGCTGGATTTTATCCAGTGGTTTACGAAAGATCGCGCCGAACTGGAACAGCAGTTCCCTGACCTCAAAGCCGCTCTCGCCCCAGATGGCATGTTATGGATTTCTTGGCCGAAGAAGGCCTCAAAAGTCCCCACCGACCTGGATGAAAATCTGATCCGTGAGATCGGCCTCCGAAATGGCCTGGTCGATGTGAAGGTCGCCGCCGTCGATGCGACATGGTCCGGGTTGAAATTCGTCTACCGGCTGGAGGATCGACCCAAGATCGAATTGTGAAAATTGCCGTTCCGCGCCGGACCTTCTATACTACCTACAATTTAATGTCACATTCCGCGTGAATTATGGACGATTATCCGCAGCCACCGATTCGCAATCTCATGTTTGCCTTTGCGCTGCTCGCCATTGCCATCATCGGCGGCGGGGCACTGCTGCTGGCAACCCGCCCGCAGCCCGTTCAGATCACGATCAATCCGCCTATTCCCACGGCCACCCCCGCGCCCACCGCCACGCCTGGCCCAATCGAAGTGTACATCACCGGGGCGGTGCAGCAGCCGCAGACGACGCTCACGCTGCCCGCAGGCAGCCGGGTCGAGGATGCGATCGACGCCGCAGGGGGGCTGCTGGAGGATGCCGACCTCGACCGGGTGAATCTGGCGCTGATTCTGCGCGATGGCGATCAGGTGCATGTCCCCTCGCTGGCAGGTGCGGAGGTCATGCTGGCAACGCCTAATACACCGGGGTTGGTCTTGGTCAATCGGGCGGCTGCGGAAGAACTCCAGACATTGCCAGGGGTTGGCCCTGCCCTGGCCGAACGGATTATCGCCTACCGCGAGGCCAACGGCCCCTTTATCAGCCTCAGTGACCTCGATAATGTCAGCGGAATCGGCCCGGCCCTGCTTGAACGCCTGCAAGACCTTGTCGCGTTTGACTAACGACCGGGTGGATTCACCATCTCATCCAGCAAGTCAAAGATATCGCTGATTCTTACAATTAAGCGATCGACGTCGCCATGAAAATCAGGATCGGCGCGGATGGCAATGGCCTGCCGATTCACGAGGTCACGGACGCTGGTCGGCAGTTTATCGACTTCAGGCATGGTATTCCGTCGGCTAACCCAGACTGGGATAATCGGAATATCCCGCTTTAATGCGGTCTCAATTTCAAAACGGACAAAATCGTTCTCGTCGTGAAGCCGCTGCATATTTTCCTGATTGAGCCACTCGCGGCCCATGACGACAATCATCAGATCACAGGCAGAAACTTCGCGCTCCAGGACAACTCTGAAATTAGCCCCAGGCAAGATATTCGCGACATCTCGAAATACGCTGTCGCGTCCAAACGTCTGGGCTACACGATCGTAAATCCGCCCACAGACATCCTCACTGTCGCTACGGCGGTAGTTGATAAAAATGAGACGGTCGTCTCTCAGTTGTACTGCGCCAGAGTGTGGCGTGAGCGAGCGAAACTCTTCTCGAATGAGCCGGATCAGTTGCTCGGCTGTATGATAGGCAATTTCCTGGGACAGCTCACGGATCAGTGAGGCACGATCATCCTGCATCGCGGTCTGCTTCTTCAGCGATTTCGATATCGTCCACACCCGCATCGGCGAGGCGTTCGACCAGATTCACCAGTTCGTCCGCATTAAAGCGGTCGGCAGGCACCCGCAGCTTCACTTTGAGGCCCGAAGATTTCGGTTCTGGAATACCTCGGATTTCCTGCTGAGGGGTCGCCGTCAGCGGGGATTGTTGCTGCCGGTTCTCGATGACTTGAACGATTTGATCTATGCCCGCATCGAAGTCATGGGTCAAGTCAATCCACTGCAAGTGCTTTAGTCGTGAGGGGATTTCATCGGGCGACACCGGCTCTATCGTGGCGACAAAGAGCGGTTTGTTCTGGGTCAGGAGATAACGAAACTCGGACGTGACCCACGCAGAATTTACAGATGCGGACGACAGAAGCACAAGACCTCCAGAAGCTTCATGAAGGGCCTGGGTCACTTCAGTCGCCCACTGATCTCCCATCTGGAGATTATCATCGGCAAGCCAAGTATTTACGCCAGCGGCGTTGAGCGCATCGCGTACCCGCCGTGCTGTGGGGTAATCCCGGGCGGCGTGAGATATAAAAACGTGTCCGACCTGTTCCATAGCACTGCCTCAATAATCAGCGATCCTATAGACATTATAACGACAATCGTGATTGCGCTTCAATCCTACCCGACCCGTTTACCGGTCTTACTGTCGAAAAACATGACGTTTTCCCGGTTGAGCGCGCACTGCACGGTCGAACCGACCTCGATCTGCTCGTCCAGCGGCGCGGTTAACTGCCAGCTTTCGCCATCCAGATGCACGTCGATCAGTTTAAAACGTTCAGCAAAAAACGAAGTCACCTGATCCACCACTGCGGGGACACCCTCGCTGACCAACTGCACATTTTCCGGGCGCACACCCATCGTGATGCGCGTGCCCGGTTCCAGATCGTGACGAATCGTGAAACCGCCAAAGTTGCGCCCCTGCCAGTGACCATCGACCACGTAGCCCTCGAACTCGTTCATGAGGGGCGTGCCGATAAAGGTGGCGACGAACAGGTTGACCGGGTTGTGATAGAGCTGCTGATAGGTGCCCATCTGCTCGATGCGCCCGGCGCGCATGACTGCGATGCGATGCGCCAGGGCCACGGCTTCGACCTGATCGTGCGTCACATAAACCGATGTGACCGGAAATTCGTACAGCAGTCGTTTGAGTTCGACCCGGGCC
>JAIOHO010000638.1 GCA_019912905.1 Anaerolineae bacterium | reverse complement strand
CAATAGGGGTCAGAATTACACCCGGTTCCAAGTGCCGTGCCGTTCAGTCGAGTATCTAATGAGGGATGACGATGCCCAATTACATTTGCACCACCTGCGGCGTGCAGTATGCCGACAGTGATGCCTACCCGGTCGAAATCTGCAAAATCTGCGCAGACGACCGCCAGTACGTCAAGCCATCCGGCCAGCAGTGGACCACGCTGGATGCCCTGCGCCAGGCGCATCACAACGAAATCCGCACCGTCGAGCCGAACCTGACGGGCATCGCCACTGTGCCGACCTTCACCATCGGCCAGCGCCCGCTGCTAATCCAGACGCCGAACGGCAACGTGCTGTGGGACTGCATCAGCCTGATCGACGACGTGACCATTGCGGCGTTGAATGTGCTGGGCGGGGTGGATGCCATCGCCATTTCGCACCCGCATTTTTACGACAGCATGGTCGAATGGAGCCGCGCTTTTCACGATGCGCCCATCTACCTGCACGCCGATAACGAACCCTGGGTGATGCGCCCGGACAAAAGCATCGTCTACTGGGAAACTGAGACGGTTTCGCTGCTGCCCGGCGTGACGCTGATCCGCTGCGGCGGGCATTTCCCTGGCTCGACGGTGCTGCACTGGGCGGACGGCGCGGAGGGCAGGGGCGTGCTGATGACCGGGGATACCATCATGGTGGTGACCGATACGAACTGGGTCACATTCATGTACAGTTATCCCAACACCGTGCCGCTCAACCGGGCCGCAGTCGAGCGCATCGCGGCGGCAGTCGAACCGGTTGCCTTCGACCGGCTGTACGGCGGCTGGTGGGAGAAGGTTATTCCCAGCGATGCGAAGGACATCGTCCGCCGCTCCGCCGAGCGCTACATCAAGGCGATCAGCTAGCCATGCTCAAGCTGCGTTTTCCCGCCAGTGAGATCGACTATTGGGCTGCGCGATTTGATCCCTGGTGGTATGAGGATCAGTTGGTCAATGAAATTGCACCGCGTGCGCAAGCAGCGGGATTCTTGAACAAGCCCGACTTTCTGGTGCTGGCCGAGTGGAAAACCCCTCGGCCACGCAAGAAGTTTCAGAAGAACCCTGAAGATTACATTCAGGCGGTCACGCACACCGCCCTGACGACTCCCAGTGAAAGACTGCGCATCGAGGTGTTGACGCTGCTGGATGGTGTAAGCTGGCCGGTCGCATCGGCCATTCTGCACTTCGTCCACCCGGAGCCGTATCCTATCCTCGACTTTCGGACGATGTGGTCGTTGAGGGTTGATTGGGAGACGTTAATATACTCGTTCGACTTCTGGTGGGATTACACGACGTTCTGCCGCCAAACGGCGCAGAAGTACGGGGTCTCCTTGCGTGTTTTCGACAAGGCGCTCTGGCAGTATTCGAAGGAAAATCAGGGTTGATTAGCTGTCCTGCTGTTTCTGACGTTCGCGTAACCGGGCGAGGAGGTCATCCAGGGGAATCGCCAGGTTGTGCAGCCTTTCATCCTGATCGCGAAAGTGCTGCTCAATCTGATCTTGATAATCGTCGTAATACGCCAGGCACGCCAGCACTTCCGCCCGCGACAGATTGTACTGTTCCATGACGTCTTCGATAGTCGTTGGTTCGCCGTGAATGAGGCGGCTGATCACCATTTTGACTTTGACATTCCGGCCAGCAATCCGCGCCTGCCCATTGCGAATTTCGATGTGGTTGATCGGGGGGAAGTCTACTTGCTGCATAACTGTCTACCTGTTGATCTCGATGAGCTTATTATACACGTCTTCTTCTACTGAACCTGCGCCTACTTCGATAAGTTGATACCAGTCAAATAATTCGGTGACCAGCTTTCCGATATTTCCGTGCATTTTGCGGCTAAATACGACGATACCTGCGTGGCGTAATCCCTGATAAACCCACTCTGCATGGATATTCGGGAAATCAAGGTCGTGCGAAACGACCGTAAGACCATGGGCAGTGGCATATTCCAGATGCTCCACGTCATCGGCTTCTGCCAGATCGACTTCCTCGCAGCGGACGACGTCAATGCCACGACTGCGCAGTTGGATCGCGACTGCCTTTGGAATATGGGTATCGAAATAGAATTTAAGCTTTGGTGGTTGATCTGTCATGCGATCACACCCGCCCGTACCGCTTCAACAGCTCCCGGAGCCGGTCGTGGGGCAGGGCATAGACCTTACGGTGATCGCGCCCGGTCATGGTCTGCGCGGCGATCAGCGAATTGAGCACGGCTTCCTCGACACTCTCGATCACGGCCAGGAAAAACTCGTTGATCGACGAGCCGTCATCCACGAAGCGCGTGGCGCTATGAATCACTTCGTCGGGATAATGCATCTGGCGGTTGCTGGTCGAAAAGGCGATGACAAAATCACCGCTCTGGTCGCTGGCGATGGCTCCGGTGCGCGCCAATCCAAAAGCCGCGCGTTTCGCCAGCCGCTCCAACTGCGACGGGCTGAAGGGCGCGTCGGTTGCCAGCACGATCATAATCGATCCGGGTGGAGTCTCGGGCAGGTATTCCTCCAGCAGTTCCATCCCCACGGGCACGCCGAGCACCATCAGTTCGGGGCGGCGGCCATGATTGGACTGGACCAGCGCGCCGACGGTGAAGGCTCCCTCCATGACCTGCCGCGAGGCGGTGCCGATGCCGCCTTTGAACTGGTAGCAGGTCGTCCCTGTGCCGCCGCCGACGTTGCCCTCCGCTACCGGACCATCCACTGCGGTTTCGATGGCCTGCCAGACGTGTTCCGGCTGGATGTGCCGCCCGCGTGCATCATTGAGGGTGCCGTCGTTGCATTCGCCGATCACGCAGTTGACCGTGCCGGTCGTCAGGGCGACGTCGGGATTCTGACGGAGCATGTAGGTCAGCAGCGCATCCCCGGCCCGGGCGACACTCAGATTGCTGGTGAGGATAATCGGCGTTTCCAGGGTGCCGCGCTCGCGGATCTGCTCGAAGCCCATCACCTTGCCGAAGCCGTTGATGGTATGCACCGCCGCCGTGACTTTCTCGCGGAAGAGGCTGCCGCCGTGGGGCACGACCGCCGTCACGCCGGTGCGCACCGGGCCGATGCCCTCCTGGAGCTTGCCTTCGCCGCGAATGAGGGTGGTGTGGCCGACTTTCACGCCGGGGACATCGGTCACCGCATTGTGGGGACCGGCGGGCAGCCGCCCCGGAATCACGCCAAAATCACGCAGCCGTGTCATGAAAAAACCTTTCTTAACGCAAAGACGCAATCACAAACTCGTGTATATCGTGAGTGGGCCAGTCGCTGCAAGCGGTTAGCTTTTGGCTATTAGCTGAAAAATCATACTATCTCATTTCAAAATGATTGTTTCCTCGATCAAGCATTCAGTTCAGGACTACGGATGCACCTCGATAGCGGCGGCGATAACGTAAGCATTCCATTCGTTTTCATCTATTCCTGCGCGTCTTTGCGTTGAATTATCCCCGGCGTCAATCAAAGTCGGTGGGGAGATCGGGCTGGCGCAGATGCTCGAAGAAGCGCTGAATCTCGGCCAGGGTCACGCGCCCGATGGACAGGTCGTCGGGGAGGTCAGTTTCCGCAAAAAAGCGGACTTCCCCAGTTTCGATATAGGAGGTGCTCTGATTGTCGATCTGCGCCTGGGAACGTTCCAGACTCCGCAGGTCGCAGCGGAAGAAGGCTTTGTAGATGCC
>JAIOHO010000637.1 GCA_019912905.1 Anaerolineae bacterium | reverse complement strand
GTGTTTGGCTGGCCGGGCGCGTTGTATGCCATGATTACCATTTTTGTGGATGGCACCACATCCGACTACGTGCTGGAAGGCCCCAGCCGCATCCGCACCGCCACCATCATCACCAATCAGCCAGACGCCGTAGCCGCCGTGCTGATGCACCAGCTAGGACGCGGCGTCACCGCCTGGCAGGGTCAGGGGATGTATACCCATCAGGAGCGCTCGATCCTGTTTGTGACCGTCAGCCGCCCCCAGGTGAGCGACCTGCGCCGGATGGTTTTCTCGGTGGACCCGGATGCCTTCATCGTCATCGGCCAGGGGCACACCGCCTACGGTGAAGGCTTCCAGATGCCCGGCCCGTAATCTAATCCGCTTCCAATATTCATCGCGTATACTCACGGTAACGACTTTCCAGACCGAAAGGAGACTTTATGTTTACCCTGTCGGATGTGAAAGACCTGTTCCATCCGCAAACCGATCAGGAACTCCTCAGCCTGTACCTGTGCGTCGATAATGCGGTGCAGGAAAATCAGGCCACCAACCCCGCCTGGCGCATCTGGTTGAAAAAACAGCTCCGCCATCTGGACGATCAACTGGGCGACGACCTACGCGAATACTGGCAAGTCATCCGCGAACGCGCCGACACATTTTTCCAGAGTTATACCCCCTCCAGTAAGAGTCTGGTCGCTTTTTTCGGACCGGATTGGGAACACGTTCAACCGCTGCCGTTCCCGGTCGAAAAAATCAGGCTATGGCAAGCCGCTGGTCGGGCCGCTGCTGCGCGCCCTCGACGACTACAAACCGTATCTGGTCGTGGTCGTGGACCGCGAAGAAGCGCATTTTTACGAGAGTTACCTGGGCCAGAACGCTTTCCGGGACAGCATCGAAATCGACCTGGACGCCTACGACTTTCGCCAGAAGACCGGCATGCCCTCGGCGGCCTCCATCCCCGGCGGGCACAGCGGGGTACAGCTCAGCAATCGGGACGAATTTGAAGATATGATCCACGAGCACCGCATGCGTTTCTACCGTGACGTGGTGGCGCATACACGCCAGTTAGCCGAAGGGGGGCACATTACGCGTATCGTCCTCGGCGGTGACGAACAGGCCGCACATACGGTTCGCAGGCACATGCCGGACCCATTGCAGCAGGCCGTCGTCGCGGTCGTCAGCATCCCGCGCCATTACCGCCTGCACGAAATCTTTGCGCATGTCCAGCCGGTTGCGCTGTCCTATGAACGCGATGAGGAAATGCAGCAGGTGGATGCAGTCATCAACGCAGCCCGCGCCGGTGGTCGTGCGGTACTGGGAGTCGAGGCGGTAAAAATGGCACTCGATCGCCAGCAGGTCGCGGCGCTGATGCTGGCCTGGCCGCCGGAAAATCAGGATCAGACCAACGATCTGGTTTATCAGGCGCTCACCGCCAACAGCGGCTTCACCATCGTGCATGACGCCGCCGCAGACGCGCTGCGCAAAGCGGGGGGCGGGGCAGCAGCGCGGCTGTATTACAGCCTCTGATTCCCGGCCACTGGCTGCGATTTTGGTGCAAGTAAATACGGCAGAAAGTAGACTATGCTTGCTCTGACATGGCATTGTGCCGGAAGGTCACGGTAAGCAGCATATTGCCCAGACGCAGTTCGTCGCTGTGCCGCAGCACGCGAACCTCATGAGGATGCAACCGCTGGCCGTTGACGAAGGTTCCATTCGCGCTGCCCAGATCAAATGCGGTCAGGGTATGATACTGGGAATCATAGCGAATACTCAGATGCAGGCGGGAAACCCCCAGGCGGTTGCCATCCGAATCCGACAGGTCAATATCCGGGGACATCGGGCCGCTGTTCGTCCGACGGCCTATGACCAGTTCCCGCGTGCTGGCTTGTGGGTGAATCTCGTAAGCTTTTTGGGTATTGCGCGCGGTGAGAATTAAGACCGAATCCGCCCCGAAAAAATCATCTCCGTCGGATGCCGGTTCCGCCTGCGTCAGAATCCGGGTCTGAATATCAGGCTGCGGTCCGCTCAAAAAACCGCCGCATGAAAAACACAGGACTTCGCCTGTCTGATTCGGCTTGCCACAGTGGGGGCACATGACCCGCGCATCTGGCTCTGTTTTTTCAGCGCTGCTTGGGATGGAGCGAATGGGTCGCGTCTGGTTTGCTCCATCCGTGCGTTCCTGCTGCCGGATGCGCTGTGCCAGGGCCAGCCGGTCATCTTCATTCAGGGCGTCAATCGCTTCGTGGAGGACATCCAGCGCCGCCCGAGCATCCATCCCCTGATTGCGCATGCGGGTATACAGCGCCAGGAGCTTTTGGGTATCAGCCATAAACTACCTTTGATGTGAGACTGATTGCATTGAGGAATATATCATAAAGGCCCACATTTGTATCGGGCTAGACCTGTGAGATTGGCGGGATGTTTGGTCGGTGTGACGAGATTTGCTATAGTTAATCTGAATGATCTTAACGAAAGGGACGCTCGATGCAGTACGCATTAATGGAAATTACACTGGAATACTGCGCCGCTTGAAAATACACGCCGCGAGCCGTCAGTCTGACGGACGAAATTCTGAGCGAGCGTGAAATCGAGGCATTTATCGAGTCGTGGACGCTGATCCCCAGCAAAGGTGGAGTCTTCGAGGTGATTGTGAACGGCAAGCTGATCTTCTCGAAGAAGGCGCTGGGCCGCCATGCTGAACCGGGAGAAGTGCGGAAGCTGATTATCGCTATACTGGATACCATACGTTCTCAGAGCACATCAACCGATTGAAGACTCCTATGCGAATAAGATTGTTGTTCCTGCTGCCGATCGCTGCTGCTGCCATCCTTGTCCGCGCACAGGATGACGTCACCACTCCTCCCAGCCCGACCCTGACTGCGGTGCAGGCGCGCGGCCAGTTGATCTGCGCCGTCGATGAGGAAGTATTTGGGTTCGGCTTCCTCAACCCGAACACCGGCGAAATATCCGGCCTTCAGGTCGATGTCTGCCGGGCGCTGGCTGTGGCCGCCGCTGGCGACGCCAATGCCGTCGATCTCCGCCTGCATCCGTTGGATACACCGCCGACGGATATGATTAAGGACGGTGCCGACCTCACATTCCACCACACCTACCCCCCTCACCATCAGCCAGGTACCAGTAACCGGTGTCGATGTCGGGCTGGCAGCTATCTATTACGACGGCGTCTCGGTAATGGTCGATTCGTCTGCCAAAATTGCCAGCCTGGAGGATCTGGAGGATACCACCGTCTGCACGCTGGCGGACTCCCAGTCTGCCCAGGAACTGGACGCCGAAATGCTGTGGCGTGACCTGGGCTACGACGCCGTCAGCTTCCCGACGATTGCCGAGATGCGAGCGGCGTTCGAGGATGGTCGCTGTGTCGCTCAGGTGCTCGACCGGTCACTGCTGGAAATCATCCAACAGAGTTCAGATAATCCGGGTTCATCTGTGGTCTGGCCCGTCCCGCTCACCGCTCAGCCGATCCGCCCGCTGCTGCCGTATGGCGATCCGCAGTGGAAAAACATCGTCGATTGGACCATCTGGGGCCTGGTCGAAGCCGAGAAACTGGGCATCACCAGCCAGAATATCGGCCAGTTTATGCGGCGGACCAACGAAGCGGATGCGGCCTACGGAACTCGGGTGGGCGAGTCGGTAGCCCGGCTGATCGACGCACAGTCAGGTCTGGGGAGCAGCCTGGGACTGACGAACGGCTATATGGCCCAGGTGATTGCCGAGGTCGGCAATTACGGGGAAATTTACGACCGCAATCTGGGACCAGAGAGTGCCCTGGTCATCGAACGCGGGCTGAACGCCCTGTGGCGCGATGGCGGGTTGATGGAAGCCTCCGCCTGGCGCTGAGGCTTTGGTGACTTTCCACAACAGAAATAAACTGAATTAGTATAGGCTGCCGGTTATCCCTCCGGCAGCTTGTGCTATTATTCACACATGTTGGTACTTTTTGACAGATTTTATCGCTTACGGTAGACTGCCAACATTACAGATTGTATAGAACCATTCTATACCAACAGTATCTGTAGACACCGTTTTACCTGGGCATCTTGAAGAAAAGGAGCACATCCATATGCTAAAACGCCTTCTGATTGTGATGGTGTTATTGACTTCCTTGTCGGCAGTGAGCGTGTTATCTGCTCAGGACAGCGTGGTCCTCGGCGACGTCACTCAACGGATCATCGACCGGGGTGAACTGATCTGTGGCGTGAACCAGAGCGTCCCGGGCTTCGGGGTGGTTAACGACGCAGGCGAATTTGTCGGCTTCGACGTGGATTTCTGCCGCGCAGTGGCTGCGGCCATTCTGGGCGATGCCACCAAAGTGTCCTTCCGCCCGCTGACTGGTGCCGACCGTCAGGCCGCCATTCAGGGTGGCGAGGTCGATATGATCTCGCGCAATACCACCTGGACCCTCAGCCGTGACACCACCTGGGGCGTCACCTTCGGCCCAACCACCTTCTATGATGGTCAGGGAATCGGCACGCGCGTCGATCTGGGCGTTTCGACCATCGAAGAACTGGATGGAGCCTCGATCTGCGTGCAGCAGGGTACGACCACCGAGCTGAACATCACCGATGCCATCACCAGCCGCAACCTGGACATCACCATCCTGACTTTCCCGGATGCGCCCGCGACCTGGCAGGCGTATGTGGATGGCCGCTGCGAAGCCTGGACGACAGACAAAAGCGGTATTGTGTCACTTCACGCGACCGCGACAGATCCCGGTGAGCACATGATCCTGGACATTACGCTGAGTAAAGAGCCGCTTGGCCCGCTGTCGCCCCAGTCTGACCCGCAGTTCGCCGATATCATTGCCTGGACTGTGTTCGGCATGATTACCGCCGAAGAAGAAGGTATCACCAGCGAAAACATTGACGACTTCCTCACCAGCGACAATCCCGAAATCCAGCGCCTGCTGGGTGTCGGCGACAATGCTTCTGGTTCGTACCTGGGGATCGCCAACGACTTCATGGTGACGGTCATCCGCCAGGTTGGGAATTATGGTGAAGTCTACGCCCGTCACCTGGGTGTCGCGCCGTTTAGTCTGGCGCGCGGCCTGAACGCCCTGTGGACGGATGGCGGCCTGCTCTACGCGCCCCCTTTCCGTTAGTCCGGCGCTTCCCATAAATCATCAGCAGCGGGATGTGCGTGCGCATCCCGCTGTCCGCCGTAATACCAGGAGCGCATGATGGCTGCAACCCAACCCCAATCCAATCCGAGTAAGATCCCCGCTTTTTTGCGCGACATTCGTGTGTTACAGGCCATCGGCCAGATTGTCTTCGTCCTGCTCGTGCTGGTCGTGTTTTCACAGCTGGCGGCGACAGCCTCTTCTGAGATGCGGGCGCGCAATCTGGTTCCCGGTTTCTCGTTTCTCAATTTGCGGGCAGGCTTCGATATTGCCGAAAGCCCGGATTGGTACAGCGGCAACAGCAACTTTGGCGACGCGTTCATCGTCGGAATCATCAATACGCTGCGCATCGTCAGTGTGGGCCTGGTCCTCACCACCATCCTCGGCGTGCTGGTGGGCATTTTCCTGCTGAGCACCAATTACCTCATTCGCACTATTTCGCGGGTATACGTCGAGATTTTGCGCAATACACCGCTGCTGGTGCAGATCTTTGTCTGGTATTTCATCGTGATGTTCAGCTTCCCGCCCATCGCCGAAGCCATCACCCTACCCGCCGAAGGCGTGCTGTTTGTCACCCTGCGGCTGGCGCTGCATCTGGTGCTGTACTTATTCATTCAAGCCTTCTTTCTGCGCCGCATGCCGCTCCATTCGCCCTACCGAACAGCCATCCGCTGGGGCTTTTTCAGCGCCGTCATTTTGACCGAGATCGCATTTTTCTTATTTCATAATGTGGCCGGTTGGCCGCTGGCCTATAACGGCAGCAGCCTGGCGAATCCCGCCTTTTTGCTGTACGCGGCGGCCAGCGCACTGCTGATCGCGGGCACATTTCTGATCCCAACTCACTGGCGGGTGCCTGCGCTTGGGGTTGCCATCGGCCAATTGGTGGGCGGCATCCTATATTATCTGGGAGTCACCCCGGACGCGGCGCTGCGCTTGGAGATTACCCCGGCGATTTATGTGAGCATTCGCGGGTTTGCCTTCCCGGAACTGCTGGCGACGACCCGTCTGGCGGATTGGATGGCTTTCCTGCTGCTGGGGATCGTCGTGGCGGTGTTTATGTGGGTCTGGTTCGGGCGCATTATCGAAACCACCGGTCGGGCCATCCCGCGCGAGTTGTATGTCGTACTGG
>JAIOHO010000059.1 GCA_019912905.1 Anaerolineae bacterium | reverse complement strand
GTCTATTGCTGCTGGATCGGAAAGTGCAGCCGCGCTGTGGCTCATCTGGAGTGGAGCAAAGATCGCAGAACGGACATAGTCCTCGTATGAACTCCCGGATACTGCCTGGATGATCAATCCCAGTGTGTTGTAGTTGTCGTTGGCATATTCGTAGCTTTGACCTGCTGGTTGACTGAGCTGCACGCCAGACAGATCTCGAATGCCATTTTCAAGCGCCGTGCTGCTCTGGTCGTTATCCGCGAAGCCCAGGCGACCTGCGTAGGTCGGTAGTCCACTGTTTTGGTTTAACAGGCGGCGCACGGTGATTTGGGCGGATGCCGCTGCATCATTCGTGTGGAACCAGGGTAGATACTCGGTGACGGGTGCATCCAGGTCAATCTTGCCCGCCTCAACCAACTGCATCACTGCCAGCGCGGTGAAAGATTTAGAAGTTGAACCGAGAATAAAGGGGGTCTGAGGAGTCACTGGCCGTCCATCCGGCCCGGCGATACCATAGCCCTTGAGATAGATCACCTCGTCGCCATAGACCACGCCCAGTGCCAGACCGGGAATGTTGGCAATCTGCATTCTGGATTGCATATAGGTGTCGATCCTATCTATATCGTCCTGCTGAAGAGAGAACGGTTGGTCAGACGCAGCAATAGCAGGCGAAACCACGGACAGTGTGCCGATGAGGATCAGGACGCTGAGAAGCGCGAAGAAACTTTTCGTGTCGGACATTTTGGCCTCATAAATCAAGCTGAGATCGGTGCAGTCGTCACAATCTATTAAGTTGTGACTATCCCCAGAATAGCGGGTGAGATGCGGTAGTGTCATACCGCACATTGGGTATTGTTGTGGGGGATAAGCGAAGTTCAACCGCACACGAACAGCTCTCAGGATCACGCTGACAGGTGCAGGCGACTTGCTCGACACAGCGCCAGCACGGGCTTAAACCACTCTCAATCACCGGGACACCCAGCAGCGCTGCGCCAATACGCGCGCGTTCTGGCGGGTCAAAGGGAATCAGTCCCAGACTGTTATCACGTTGGAATGAAAGCTGCCCTACTGCCTGGAAGCCCGCCTTTTGGATTCCCGCGCCCGATGGCAGATTCTCCGGGGCGTGGATGATCCAGAAGCGTTCAGCTCGTTCCGCCTGCACAATCGCCTGCAATAGACGCGGATATAGCCCTCTCCCTTGCCATTCCGGTAGCGTTGCGAAATCCCACAGGTAGCGACTCTCTGCGGCGATAGGAAAAACGAGACTCAACTCGCCAATGGAGGCTTCCTGTGTCGCCACCCAACCATAGGTCACTGCCGTTCCGCCCATATAGCCCATATACGGAAGATGTCCGGCGTACCGACGTTGTTCTACTTCCGCGACAGTAATGTGATTGAGGGCTGCCAGTTGTGCGTCATCTGCTGCCAGCCTCACATGAAAGTCCGATAAAGGGGTTAAATCCAGCAAGGGATCAGAAGCCCACCATGTCGCCAGTGCCATTTGTTCACCTCATACGCTACGCAAGTTGTCGAAATGGGTTGTGGGTTAGCTATTCAAAAGCTTTCCATTCGAGATTGAGGCAAAATACCTGTTACTTTGCCTCACCTGATCCGAAGTTCTACAGTCCATTAGCGAAGCTGATAGACCATCGTCACAATCGCTGTAACCGCCGCCTCTGGCTGGTCAATTTGAATATTGTGGCCGCTGTTGTCTACAATTATCTGCCGACTGTTAGAAGACAATTGGAGGAGTTCAACCTGCCAATCCTGCCAGCCAGCCTGCTCACCTAAGACACCGGTCAGAACGATCAGCGGCAAATCCCCGAAGGTCTTGACTGCATCCGCCTGAGCCAAACTTTCTTGTAGACCCGCGCCTTCGTCGGTCCACGCCTGAACAGATCGCGGAGTCACCGAGAAAGCGGTATAAGCAGGTTGCGCCTCTGGGGGTAGAGTTTGAGTGATCAATTGTCCGGCCAACACACGCACCAAGCCGATACGCGCTGCCAGGGAGGGAAGTGAGCTTCCGCCGGATGCAGACGGAGTCTGTGTGTCTATTTCCGTGGGAGGCTGCGTCATCTGCCCAGGGCTCATCGAGTCGATCAGCACCACCCCGGCGACTTCTGTTGGATAATTGTGAACAAATACACGAACGGGTAAGCCACCCAGCGAATGACCGGCCATGACATAAGGACCCGTAACATTAGCTCGCTCAAGCAGGGTATGCAGTTCTTTGGCGAATTGTTCGGCGTTCCGTGGCAGCGGGCCAGCCTCGCTGTACCCCATGCCGGCTCGATCATAGGTGCACACTTGCGTGGTCTTTGCCGCCTCCGCCTGAACCCGGCTCCATTCGAGCGACCATGCGCCCCATCCCGCATCGATGACCACGGTAGGACTGCCAGTACCCATACAGTGGATGTGCAGGCGATAGCCGCCTACATCAACCATTTGACCCAGAGGGGGATAAGCCTGGATGTCAGCCGCTTCTGACACCGACTCGTAAATAGTCCCTGCCAGAATCAACCCAATTACCACAACGACAACCCGGACTAGCCAGCGGAAACTGCGGCGCTTGTTGAGCGACGATTGAGCCAATTCCTCGACAGCAATATGTTCACCGCTGGTATGGTCTTCGATGCCCTGAGTAGAGTTAACTTTTGAGGAAGAGCTTGAAAAGAATGGCATAACAGAACCTCCTGAGAATGAGAACAAAACGAGTTGAACAATCTCATTCCAGGGTATCTGTTGTCGTGGGGTAGTGTCATACCCTACATAGGGTATTTAAAGCAAATGGTATGCTTCAGCGTGTTTAATGGCTTCCCATCGGCTGTGAACATCCAGCTTGCTGTAGATATTTTTGATATGCGTACGTGCCGTATCAACAGCGATAGTCAGCCGTTCGGCGATTTCGCTGCTTTCCAGACCGTCTGCCAGCAAGCGCAGCACTTCTAATTCGCGCGGACTGAGCGCATCGGCTAGATGTCCTTCTGTACGGCGTTTAGGTGTCGGAGATGGGGCGTTCTTTCCCATTGTGGTGAGCAACCGGGCGGCATATTCGGATGAGATGGGCAGCGCAAGCTGTCCTTTGCGCTGCATGTCAAGGACTTTTTCCAGCAGCAGTGCAATGGGATGGCCTTCATCGGCAAAAACACGCAGCGGCTGCTCCGGTTCGGCCAGTAACAATGCACGTGCCAGTGATTCCACCGCTTTCTGACTGTCATCGGCTGCATGGAACGCGAGGGCTTGCAAAATGAGCGCACGGATCAGGCTGCCATTGCGTTGGCCGTCTTCGGCTCGTTTGACCATACGCTCTAATAGATACAGCGCTTTATCAGTCACATTCCCTCTGGCGATATAGAACCGTGCCAGCGTGAGGTAATGAGCTTCGCGGTGATAACTAAACTCGTCGTCGAGTCCCAACTGATTCTCCGCTGTCCAGCGTTCGACCGCTTCAAGATTGCCTTGCTCTAACCAGCGGCGTGCCCGCGAGATCGAAAGTAAAGTCGCGCGCCCTTGCAGCTTGCTCATCCGTTCCAGTTGCTCGGCAAGTTGCCAATAGTATTCAGCGCCTTCCATATCAACCTGAAGGGTTTTGAGGTGCGACAAGGCGATATAGGTTCGCAGCAGCGCGAGGGGAAAGCTTTCCGGGTTAATCTGCTCGGCGCTTTCCAGCAAATAGCGTTCGGCTGCATCAGGATCGTTGCGCTCGATACTGATTTCTCCCAACAGCAGCGCGACATAGCCGCTGGTCGGGAATCGTTGTAAACCAGGCATGTCTGCGGCGTGCTGCAATTGCTGGCAGGTATTTTCAGCAGCGCGTAAAGTCAGTTGGACCGCTTGAAGCGAAGAAAGATGCCAGAATGCGGATAACATCGCGAAGGCGCTGCCGATTTCCTGACTCAACTCCATCGCATACGACAAGACCTCTACAGCTTCGTGAACTTCACCCATATAGGCACAAGTCACGCCCAGATTGATGGCGGCCATGCAGCGCCAACTGACCGCTTCTTCTGGTAGTAATTCCAATGCCTTTCTGGATAATGTGAGTGTTTCGGGAAACTGCTGATGTAACCCGGTCAGGGTGCTGTGAACTGCGGCCAGCATCCCGTTAATCAGCGGATCAGGACTGCCGACAGCATGATTCAGCACACTTTCAGCATTCCGGATGCACTGTTCGGCGGCGCCCATCTGGTTGGTCAGATGTAACACCCACGCCTGATAGAGATAGAGACGTGGATACATCTGCATAACACGGTCAGGTAAAGCCGTCAACCAGCCGAGCAGCGTATTGTGTTCGGCGCGCCGCCAGATGAGCAGTTCAGCGATACCCTGTACCAATTCCGCCGCTCGTTCATTGTCCTGAGCTGCGAGCGCATGGCCGATGGCTTCCGCCTGGTATCCGTTCCGTTCAAACCAAAGAGAAGCCCGTTGATGCAGCTCTTTCAGATGATCTGGATACTTCAGTTTCAAACGGTGATGTAAAAAGTCAGCAAACAGGCGATGATAGCGATACCATTGGCGTTTATCATCGAGCGCGACTACGAAAAAGTGATTGCGCTCCAGATGTTCCAGTACGGAATAACTACCCCCTAAACCAGTAACCGTATCACAGAGATTCGCATTAAGACGTTCAAGGATGCTTGTTTGCAGCAAAAACTGCTGCATGGCATCCGGCTGACGGTCAAGAATTTCGTCCCCCAGATAATCCAACACGTACCGATGATCCCCGGCGAACGAAGCGATGAACTCAGCCGTGTCTCGCTTCCCCTGCAATGCCAATCCTGCCAGTTGCAAGCCGGCAATCCAGCCTTCGACACGGGTATCGAGTGCTGTAACCTCCTCAGCATTGAGTGCCAATCCCATGACATCCGTAAAAAAGGCTGCGATCTGCGGCGGCGAAAAGCGCAGATCAGCGCTGCGTAATTCGAGCACTTGGCTGCGGACTCGCATTCGTGCCATTGGCAAGGGGGGATCTGTTCGGGTGGTCATGATCAGACGCATCTGGGAAGGCATGTGTTCAACGAGAAAGGCCAACCCTTCATGGATGGAAGGCGAATCGATGACGTGATAGTCATCCAGTACTACTGTAAGCAATTCAGGAAGTGCCGAAAGCTCGTTGATCAGCGTGGATAAGATCGTTTCGATGGGTAAAGGCTGCGGTTCGTGCAGGAGCGTGAGCGTTTGCTCCCCTATGTCAGGATACACGGTTTGGATCGCTGCGATCACATAGTCCCAAAACCGCACTGGATCATTGTCACCTGAATCAATCGAAAACCAGGCCACTTTCGGACGACTCTGTGCGATCCACTCGCTCACCAGGGCCGTTTTGCCATACCCTGCCGATGCAACAATCAGCGCAAGTTTATACTCGCGGAGCTTATCCAGCTTTTGAATGAGTTCTACCCGCTGCACATGCGATGGACGGACAGGCGGGACATTGAGTTTTGTATTCAGCAACAACATCGCATTGCCCTCTACCTTCGTCATAAATCAAAATCGTTGATCATGATAGTAGCACAGTGCTTATGGAATTACGTGCCGTTCGTATGTAATACAGATCCTCAATTCCATGTGGAAATAGGTGTTTTGATTTCACTTCTCAATTTCGCTCTGCTTTGAGTTGAGCGGCTTCCGGGATCAAGTTTCTGGTTTGCACAAAATAGTGCAGGTTGGAGGGATCACCATACTTGAGGTGCTCTAGTGCGATCTTGCGGATAGAAACTCCTAAACTGAGCAATTCTACTATCCGCTTTCGATCCTGGTCGAACTTACTGTCTTGCAAAGTGCCTTTGGGTTTACCGAGTTGTATTCCCTGGGCCTTTTTGGCTGCCAGTGCCTCTTTCGTGCGACGGCTAATCATCGACCGCTCTAACTGCGCAAACAGCGAGAACATGGTGATCATGGTGATGGATTGAATATCGTCTTGATCTTTATTGAGCATGAGGTTTTGCTTGAGGATCAGGATCGTGATGTCATTGGCAACCAGTTCGTCGATCAAGGTGATGACTTCACCGGTGCTGTGCCCCAGGCGGCTCAATTCAGTGACAACAAGAGTATCCCCTGATATGAGCTTCTCCAGTAGCTCTTCAATGCGTCGCTCCCGCTGGTTCTTCCGGGACGAGATTGAGATTTCGATGAAGTCATCGATGCGAAGATCATTGCGGCGGGCATATTCCAGGATTTCCAACCGCTGGTTATTCAGGTCTTGTTTGTCGGTTGAAGTCCGAAGATAAGCCAACGTTTTTTGCATGATGGGAAAATAACCTTCTGTCGCCCGTAAATTCCAATATGATTATGGATGATGTGGTACGCTTTTATCCACAACTACATTTGGTCTTAACGTTCGTTTTCTTCCCATAGAGTTCTGTTTGCTTATCTGGATTAGTTCGGTCGCGATTGTATGAGTATGCGTTGCAGCACCTAGCTTTTCCAAGAAATGCTATTAAAAAACCCATCGACCCACCTAAAGTGAGAATGCAAGGTGAGCTGAATATTAGGGCCTATTTTGTATTGTTAACATTTGACGGCTAATTGAGAAAATCAAACAAAGACGTACAATCAAAGGATGCCAAGAAAACGATTTGAAATCACGAAACAGCAAGAGAAGGCGTTGCAGCGCGCCTATCGACAGACGACAGAAGCGGCCACACGCACCCGCTATCAAGCAGTCATCCTGTACAGCCACGGCTATCCAGTGGATGAAATTTGTCAGATTACGGGCTGTCATCGCACCAGTTTGATGGAGTGGTGTCGCAAGTATCGTCAGCAAAGCATGGCGGGGTTGAGGGATCATCGAGGTGGGCCGCATCGGGCGAAACTGAGTGCGGCACAGGTGGAGGAACTGCGGCAAAATCTGACGATGTATACGCCGCGCGATTTGTTGGGGCCAGCGACCCACACCGGCAGCGGGCAGCATTGGACGGTGGAAGACCTGACCCACGCCATTCAGCACTGGTATGGGGTGACTTGGCAAAGTCGCAGTGCCTATCATCGTTTGTTCGCTCGCTGTGGGTTCACCTGGCAACGCACGGAAAGGGTGTACAAGTCACGGCGGGAACGCGCTGTGGTCGATTTTGAAGCGTTGATCGAAAAAAACTGATCGACATTGCCCAGAATACACCTGAAACAGTGATTTTGTCGGAGGATGAAGCCTGGATGTACCTGCAAGCCACCACAATGAATGTCTGGTCGCCCTGCGGCCAAACCCCGGTGGTTCGGGTGGATTCCGGGCGCAGCAAAGCAGGCTTCTATGGCACCTTGGACTTAAAAACCGGTGAAGAAATCGTGATCCGCAGCGCGCAATTCAACGCAGAAGTCAGTGCCCAACACCTGCAACAGGTGTTGGCTACCTTTCCGGGGCGGCCTATTCTCTTCTTCTGGGATCGTGCCTCCTGGCATCGGGGCGAGCCGATCCGTCGTCTGTTGGCGGCCAACCCTCGGCTGAAAATCATGGAATATCCCGTGGCCGCGCCCGACTTGAACCCGCAGGAACAGGTTTGGAAGCAAACACGCCGAGCCATCAGTCACAATCACATGACGCCCAAGCTGCCACAACTGGCTGACGATTTCGAATGCCACTTGAGGTCGAATACATTTGGGAGTTCATTTCTTGATCGCTATGGCTACCATCTCGTTTGTCCGTTTTTGAATTGATTGCTCTATTAGAATCCAGGAGCCGCACCCACAACAGAGTACGGCTCTTTTGACAGACATGCGGTCCAGACCGACAGAGTATTAAGCCAGGATTTTCAGCCAGGCTAGTGACTGAAAGGATTGGGTTTCCCGTCACCGTTGAGGAGGGAATCTCTTTTTTCCAGTTCCCAACTTTATTCCCGCTTCACAGTTCTTGTGAAGCGGGAATAAAGTTTGATCCTAGAATGGGTGTTTTCAGGCTTTCTAGAGGGTAGATCTGGGGTAAAAGTTTGATCCTGATCTTGGTACTGTGTGTTTGTTACTCGAACAATCATGGAATAGAGTTTGATCCTGAGATTCGCCAAAACTTATTTCAAACCAAATATATCACGGGAACGTTCAAAAGCGTACAATCTCCCAAGGAATTTACGAATTTCACCGGCCCTAAGTATTCGCTTGAACACAGTGTAAACTGGTCCGGGAAACAACTGGATCGGCGCCGGTATCGTCAATGTACGCAGTCAAGGACGTATACATACCCTTCCGAACACCCAATAACGGCATGATAAGCATCAGTGCTGCCACGATCCCGGCAGCATGACGCGCCAGCTTGCCTTTCTCATACAGCCGGCTTCGTCTTGTTATTGGTACGCTCATGACATGTTTCTCCAATAAGTCGCAATCTTATGAACCAACTGTACGTTCCGCAAGCCTCGCGGCCATGCGCCAAATAGCGGGTTTCAAGGACACGGCATAAAAAAGACCGCCTGGACCATTCTGGCCCAGACAGCCTAGAGTGAAGCGAAGGGGGACAGGGATTATTCGTGTGAGGTCATGGTGATGAAATTGCCGTGCCAGTGGTGCAGCCAGACCTGGCCGGTGTAGCCATTCACGCTCAGCATCCCGATGATGTCATTGTCCCGTGTGACATGCAGGGTGTAATAGCCATCAAAGGCGGTGATGTAATCTTCGGCTGCCTGCGTGCCGGGCAGCACCTGATCGAGGAATGCCTGCGCATCAGTGCGTGCCTCGTCACTCGTGACCGTCATCTCGTCGCCGCCGGGTGCTGGGCGGAACATACCCATGCCGCGTCCCATCGGCATGCCGTAGCGCAGATTCCACATCATGTTCGGGCCGGGTTCTCCGACGACGGTCCCGGTTTGTGGATCAATTAAGAATTCAAAGGCCGCGCGTCCGGTCTCGGTCTCAACAGCCTCGCCATAGAAATGATTGTCGAACTGCATCACCTCACTCAATTCCAGGGGGCGATCGCTGTTCCACGCCGCGATGTAAGCCGATGCAACCTGGGTGGCCTCGTCGAGCGTCAACGTGCCGGCTGTAGGCGCAAGGTCCGCAGGCGGTGTCCACGCGCCCATCATGCCCGTACCAGGGCCAAAGCGACCCATAGTATCGGGGTCGAAGCCCATCATGTGCCCCATGCCACCCAGTTGGCCCATCATGCCGCCCATCATACCCATGCCGTAGTAGCCGTCCTGGAGGCAGTTCTGCGGCACATTTTGGCCTCTCATACCCTGGCCCATCATGCTGCCACCCATCATCCCTTGCGGCCCATAACCGAAGACCTGCCCGAAGTCGCAGGGGGCGCTGTCGTTATCTTGTGCAGCGGCTCCCAGTGCACTCAGCGCGAGCACCGCGCCCACGATCACGACCAAGATCATGGTCCACTTCATTTTTTTCAGGTGTGACATTATTGCATCTCCTTGAGATCGTTTAGAATCGTCTGATATTCCTCACGTGAGATTTCGCCACGCGCATAACGCGCTTGTACCAGCGCCGCGGGAGAGCGCTTTACTTTTGCCTGTTCGTGGCGGCCACGAGGTACGCCAAAGACCCCGCGCAGCACCAGGATCGCCAGGACAACAACCACGATCCAGAAGAGGATCATGGAAAGTGCCCCACCGCCCCACATGCCGAAATTCATCATGATTGCACCTCGCTTTGTTTCTACATGGTCTACTGTAGAAGAGCAGTGTGACAGCCGCTTGTCGCTTTTATGACAATTTGATGAAGTTCTGAGGATCAGGTAGCAATAGGAAGGGAAAAGAAGAAGGTGCTGCCCTGGCCTGGGCCATCACTTTCTGCCCAGAGACTTCCGTTATGGGCGCGAATGATGGCCTGAGAGATGGTCAGGCCGATGCCGCTACCGCCACTGGCCCGCGCGCGCGACTTGTCCACCCGATAGAAGCGCTGAAAGATTCGTTTCAAGTCTTCGTCAGCCAGACCAATGCCAGGATCCTGGACTGAAAACAGCGCCTGACGATCCTTCTGTTGCAAGGTGACCGTGACCTTGCCCCCGGAGGGGGTGTATTGCAGGGCGTTGCCCAGCAGATTGAGCAGCACCTGGCGGATTCTGTCTGGATCAGCCAGCACGATGATAGGGCGAACTGGCAAGTTGATGTGCAGTTCTATGTCGCCGTCCTGGAACTGCGGGCGAAGCCAATTGGCAGCGGCGCGGATCAGGTCGGATGCGTCGCTGGTGGTGGGGTTGAGTACGAACTGCTCCGATTCTGCCCGCGAAAGTTCCTGCAAATCGCGTACCAGACGCTGCAAACGTGCCGCTTCCATCTGTACCTGCTGGTAGGTTTCTGGCCCCGGCTGCATGACCCCATCCTGCAAGCCTTCCATATAAGCCTGAATCCCGGCCAGCGGCGTTTTCAGTTCATGGCTGATGTCCGCTATGAGCTGCTGGCGCATCGTCTCGATCTCCGCCAGCGCCGCAGCCATGCGGTTGAAACTCTGCGTAAGTTCGCCCAATTCGTCAGCGCTGTAAACCGTCAACCGCTCCTGATAATGGCCGTCGGCGATGCGCTCACTGGCCCGTACCGTCTCTTGAATCGGCTTCACAATCCGGCGGCTGATATAGACGCTGACAATCCCCGCTGCCACCGTAGCAGCCAGTGCCGCAAACAGCAGAGTCTCATTTAGCGCCTGACGGAAATTCGCGTCGAGATCAGCCTGTAACTGCGTACTGGGGTCCATCATCATGCTGCTGCCCATCATCGCGCTCATACTCTGGAGATGCTGCGAGAAGGTCACGGGACCCAACGAGGCTGTCGAAACGACCAGAACGGCGGCTCCCACAATGACGACGATCACGTAGGAAATAAAGAGTTTCCAGCCGAGGCTCATGGCGCTTCATCCTCGAATTTATAGCCCACACCGCGCACCGTCTGGATAAATTGGGGGTTCGACAGGTCAGATTCCAGCTTTTGCCGAATGCGCCCGACATGAACATCGACCACCCGTTCATCACCATAGAAATCATAGCCCCAAACGCTTTCCAGCAGCTTTGTCCGGCTAAACACGACGCCAGGATAGCTTGCCAGCGTTTTGAGCAGTTCGAATTCCAGGGCGGTTAGGTCGACTTCCTGCTCATCACGCAGCACGACCCGACGTTGGACATCGATCTGGATGTGCCTGAAATGAAGGATCGAGTCCGTATTCAGAGCAGCGCTGCGTCCTCGGCGAAGGATGGCTTTGACGCGGGCAACTAGTTCCCGCGGGCTGAACGGCTTGGTGAGATAATCATCCGCACCCATCGTGAGGCCCACGACGCGATCCGTTTCTTCGGACTTCGCCGTGAGCATCAAGACGTACACCTCGGACTCGCGCCGAAGCTGCTGCAAGACCTCAAAACCATCCATGCCGGGCAGCATCACATCCAGAATGACCAGTTGAGGTTTATATCGCTGAAAGGCAGGTAAGACCTGGCGGCCATGGGTGACGCTGTAAACGGTGTAGCCCTCGACTTTCAGATAGGCCGTGACTGCCTTCTGGATGCTGTCTTCATCATCGACGACGAGAATTGTAATCATGACTCGATGGCGCCAAATCGATTCATCATGAAGAGACCGTTTCTTCCCTGGCGAGAAGTCGGTCGATAGTGGGTTCGAGTTGGCCGGATTGTATGGGAGCAATTACGAACTGCGCGACATTGCCTTCCTGGTCGATCACGAAGGTTTCGGGCACACCCTGGATATGGTAATCCTCTGAGATGCGCGTCCCCAGGTCTGGCCCATTGGGATAGGTAATACCGAATTCCTGGATAAAAGCAAGGGCATCGGATTCAACATCGGCATAATCGACGCCGATCAGCATAACGCCCTGCTCTCGATATTGTTCCCAAAGATTTTGCAGGACGGGGGCCTCGTCGCGGCAGGGGCCACACCAGCTTGCCCAGAAGTTGACCACCACCACCCTGCCTCGAAGATCCGATAGGCGCACCTTGCCGCCATCGAAGGTGGTCAACTCAAAATCGGGGGCCGGACCGGAGGTTGGCTGAGTGCTATTGCGAGCTGCCAGCTGCATCCCGACCACAGCGGCGAACAGTACCAGACCAGCCAACAGCACGATAGACGCCGGACTGAAGCCGCGAGTTGGCACCTTAACACTATCACCCTGAGTCAAGCTTTCCATCTACTTCTGCTCCCTGACAGCATGGCCGCTTAAGTAACCCATGTAGGCAGGCACAAGTGGCAGCACACATGGAGAGAGAAACGATAACAGTCCGGCAAAAATGGCGACCAGATAGCTGGGCGTGCCGCTGCCACCCAGGGGAAGGTCCAGGTACAGGCCGTTGGACTGCGCCCAGATAGCGATCACCGACATCTGCCGCGTCAGCAGCAGCAGTCCGATGCCCATGAGCAGCACACCACTTACGATCCTTACCGTTCGCATGTGCCGTCGAAATCGTCCGAGCCAGCTCATGAATCGTTCAACCCCAAGCCCAATGATGAGAAAAGGGATTCCCAGCCCGAGCGCGTAGCCGCTCGACAACCACATGGCCTGTCCGATGGTTTCCTGGGTGAATCCCAGCGTCAGGATCGCGCCCAATGTCGTGCCAATACAGGGTGTCCAGCCCGCTGCAAAGAAAATGCCCATCAAGACTGACGACAGAAAGCCCGTGCTGCGCCGTGCGTCCCACTGTGGGCGCGTGTCACAGTAAAAATACGGAATGTGGATGACGCTGAGATTGACCAGACCGAAGACAATGACCACAACGCCGCCGATCTGGCCCAGTTCGGTCTTGTACATGCTGAAGATACGACCAAATAGCGTTGCCGCCCCGCCCCAGCCAATGATAAAGATCGACGAGAATCCGCCCACAAAGGCGATCGCGTGGAACAGGGCTTGTCGGCGGTGAGCCGTTTGGGGGTGCGCTTGCGGAACGCTATGATCGGCCATGCTTGCTCCTCGGCATTGGCACTCGCACCTCAAAGTGTATGCCAGGCCGAGGATCAGTGGAATGCGCCATTTGGCGGGTGTGGCAGCAGGCAGAATCAGAAAATCAGGTGACTGGATGACCCTCACATCCCTTCAAGTGTGGGGACCTGACCAGGTATAGCAGCGGGTCCTTCTGGAAAGCTCCCTGACACACCGGGCAGCAAAAGTAATAGGTTTCACCTGCGTACGTCAGACTGCTGTATACCTGTTGCGGTTCCAGCAGTGCGCTGCATACCGGATCGCGGACCAGATGATCGGGTTGTTGCGATTCCTGCAAGGGCAAAGCTACCTCGATCTTTGTGCCTTGCCCGACCGTGCTATTGATGTGGACTGATCCCCCGAGATTCTGAATGCGCTCCTGAAGCCCAATCAAGCCGTAATGCTTTGCCTGCGCCAGATCACCAATATGGGCGGGAGGCACAAAACCGCAGCCGTCATCCGCGATGGTCAACAGCACTGCCTCCGATCGGTAGGTCACCTCAATATCTACCATGCCCGCCCCACTGTGACGGCGGACGTTCGTCAACACCTCCTGAGCGGCGCGGAACAATGCTAGTTCCCGTGCCTCATCCAGTCGCCGCTGTGTCCCCTTTACGTTGACGGAGACGGCTACATCTCTTGCTTTTTCCGCCTCCATCTCCAGGGCAGCTACCAGGCCAAGTTCATCCAGTGCGGGCGGGCGCAAGCCGCCGATCAGGTTGCGCAGATTGGTCGCACTCTCAACGGCCTGTTCGCGGGCAAGCCGCAGCATCTCGGCGGCACGATCCGGATCGCTGCGCATCCAACTCCTTGCTAAATCAATACTTTGATTGATCGCAATGAGCGATTGCAGTGTGTCGTCATGCAGCTCGTGCGCAAGGCGTTTACGCTCATTCTCCTGGCCGTCGGCCAGACGATCCGCATAGGCGCTGCTTTGCTCCTGCGTGCGCAGAATGTGACCTGACATACCGGCCATTGCTCGACGCAGCACCCGGATTTCAGGGATACCCCCGCAGTGGCGCTCGAACGACATGAGGTCCCCCTGCCGGATCTGTTCCGCCTGATAAGACAGGCGCCTGAGTGGCCGCAACACACGAAAGAAAAACCACGCATTGCTCGCGACCAGGAGAACACCACTGACGTAGCAGAGTTGGATCAGACTCGCTTCGCTCATGGCTGCTCTCCACTTTCCAGAGTAATCAGACCATGCTGCAGAGCTACCGTGACGGCTTCCGTGCGCGTGGCGACCCCCAGCTTCTCGTAGATGTTTTTGAGGTGACCCTGGACAGTACGGTCAGAGATGAACAACGCCTGGCCGATGTCCTTGTTGGTCAGGCCACGACCGGCATGAGCCAGCACTTCGATTTCCCGGTTGGTCAGTCCCTCGACCTGGGATGGCATCGCGTCCAGGTGCTGGGCCGCCTTTTCCAGGGTCGCTTCATCGAAAGCCTGGTGTCCGATGGCGACTTCGTTGAGTGCGCGGTAAAGCTCAGCAAGCTCTGCCGTTTTCAGAATAAAGCCATCCGCCCCGGCATCGAGCAGCGCGTGGATGTAGGCTGGTTCGTCGTAGGCCGTTAGCGCCAGTACCCGCACATCGTCGAACTCGTGACGAATGCGGCGTGTCGCTTCGATGCCAGTCAGTTCTGGCAGATGGATATCCATGATCACCACATCCGGGTGCAGATCACGCACCATCTGGACGGCTTCACGTCCATTGGTCGCTTCTCCGACGATCTCCACGCCCATACTTTCGAGATACAGGCGCGTTCCCTGACGGACTATCTTGTGATCTTCCACCAACAATACGCTGACCATAGATAACCTCCGTTACCTTCTGAAGCCGGAATAGCAGATTCGTCCGGCTTCAGAACCAATTTGACTTATTCGAGAGTCAAGAGATAGGCGATCAGGTCATTGATTTCGTCTTCGGTGAAGATCTCCCCAAAGTTTTTAGGCATCAGGTTGTCAGGAAAACCGGGCACAATAAACGCGTTCGGATCGAGAATCGACGTGCGAAGATACTCCACAGGATCAGTCTGCATCGGCATCGGCATCATCATCTCGTCTGTATTATCTGTATTGCTATCGTGATTGTCACCACCCATGCTCATGCCCGCCATGCCATTATCATTCGCCATCGCGTGTTCGGATGGATCGTGCATAGGGCTGCCAACCCCCAAGAGTCCCGGACCAATCAGGCGTTCGGTGGTGTCTACCCGGTGGCAAGTGGCACATGCGAATCCCGCCTCAGGCTGAATTGTGTTGAACAGCCGTTCTCCGCTTACAGGATCACCCACTGCCAACGCTCTTTCCACCGCCGCCGCTTGATCTGCCGTATCGTGGTGCTCATCATCAGAAAGGGTAACCGTCTCAGTATCTTGATGTTCCTCCATATGTTCCGTCACTGCCTCATCCAACCGCAGAAAACCACATTCAATTGCCAGCGACTGATAAGCTATCCCGGTAATGTAGAGTTCTTCGAGCGCCTTGTCTAAATCAGCATCAATTATTTCTGCTAGATTGTCCAGGCGGGCCGCATGCTCCTGTTGGTGCTCCAGAAGCGCCGGTATATCGCACCCCGGTGCAATGAATTCCTGAGCCTCGACAGGCAGAAGACTGCCCACGGCTAAACCAAACACGGTCGTCAAGATAATCCAGAATTTGCTAAACACATTCCCCTCCCTCATAACCATTTCGGAACCTATTCAGCGTTTCGCAAGGTGAGTGTAGCATTGGTCGAGCACACCGAAACACCGCCAAATGGCGTATATTGATTGATCGGGTCTGGGGTAATCTGTGGAGAAGGATAAGGGTCAATTTAGGAGAAGCCCACATGGACAAGAAGACGGTCAAGATCCCAAACATTGGCTGCGCTGGCTGCGTGAGCACCATCAAGAACGAGGTCAGCACCTTGCCAGGTGTCGTTTCAGTAGAGGGGAATCCCGACACGCAGATCATCACTGTTCAATGGAATAACC
>JAIOHO010000636.1 GCA_019912905.1 Anaerolineae bacterium | reverse complement strand
AACCCAAGCCGCTGATGACTTATGTCGAGGGCAACCCGGAACTGCACGATCTGTACAACAGCAGCCCGGAAATCCGCCAGGTAATCGACACGGCGAAGGAACTGCAAGGCGTCAACCGCCACGCCTCGACTCATGCGGCTGGGGTGATCGTCGGCGACCGGCCTCTGGTCGATTACATCCCGCTGCACCGGCTGACCAGCGGCAACGATCAGAGTTCGATCCGCGCCGTGACGCAGTTCCCGATGGAAACCTGCGAGTCGCTCGGCCTACTGAAGATCGACTTCCTGGGCCTGTCCACACTGACGATTCTGCGCAAAGCCTGCGACCTGATCGCACGTTATCACGACATCCAGTTCAACATGAGCAACATCCCCTACCGTCACGAGATGATCGCGGATAATCCCGACGCGCTGGCGATGCTCGACGAAGCCTTTGCCATGCTGGGGCGGGGGGAGACCGTCGGCGTGTTCCAGGTGGAAAGCGGCGGGATGCAGCAGATGCTGCGCGGGATGCGCCCGAAGCAGTTTGAGAACATCATTGCCGGGATCTCGTTGTATCGTCCCGGTCCGATGGACTTTATCCCGACCTACAACCGGCGGCTGCATGATGAGGAGGAGACCGAATACCGGCATCCCAAATTGGAATCAATTCTGAAGGAGACCTACGGAATCCTCGTCTATCAGGAACAGATTCAGCAGGTTGCCAGCGAATTGTTTGGCTACGAACTCGGCGAAGCGGACCTGATGCGCCGGGCGGTCTCGAAGAAAAAAGAGAAGGACCTGCTCAAGCACAAGTCGATTTTCCTCGAACGCGGCCCGCAGAACGGGGTCGATGTCGAGGCCGCGGAAAAAATCTTCGATGACATCGAGTTTTTCGCTAATTACGGCTTCAACAAGAGCCACGCCGCCGACTATGCCATTCTCACGGTGCAGACGGCTTTTCTGAAATGCCATTACCCCGCCGAATACATGACGGCGCTGCTGACGGTCCAGCGGGACGACTCCTCTAAAGTCGCCACCTTCATGGAAGAATGCCGCCGGTTGGGGATTCCGATCCTGCCGCCGGACGTCAACGCCAGCCTGCTCGATTTCGACATCCAGCCGCTGCAAGACGGCGTGCGCGGGATTCGCTTCGGGCTGGCCGCGGTCAAAAACGCCGGGGTCAACGCCTTGCAGCCGATCATCGACGCCCGCTTGCAGGATGGTGCATTCCGCGATCTGGAAGATTTCTGCAAGCGGGTCGATCTCCGGCAGGTGGGCAAGCGCACGCTGGAAAGCCTTGTCAAAGTGGGCGCGTTGGAAGCCTTTGGCAGTCGCGGGCAGGTGCTGGGGGCGCTCGACCGGATGCTGAGCTTCAGCGCCAGTTACCATCATGAACAGGAAATCGGCCAGTTGAATATGTTTGGCGATGATCCCAACGTCACCGAGGATTTGCTGGGGAGCCTGCAATATGCGCCCAACGTGACCGAGCGCGAGATGCTCGACTGGGAGAAGGAACTGCTGGGCCTGTATGTGACCGGTCGGCCTGCCGATAAATACCGCGCGGCGCTTCAGAATATCAACACGCGCAGCATCCGCGATCTGAAGGAAAATGCCTTCGGGATGCACGACAAACCGGTGGCGGTGGCCGGGGAAGTCGTCACCATGCGTAAGATTGTGACACGCAATAACGACATCATGTGCGTCGTTCATCTCGAAGACTGGCGCGAATCCGCCGGAACCATCGACGTAGTCATCTTCCCGCGCACCTGGCTGAAGTGCCAGGATCTGGTCAACGAAGGCGAAATCATCCGCATCAAAGGCAAGTTCGATACCTCGCGCGGCGAACCGCAGATCATTGCCGAAGATGTTTCGCAGAACTTCACGGTGCAGTTGGCCGAACTGAATGGCAGCGGCGAGGATGACCCCGGCGGCTTCGATTTCGGAATCGCGCCGGAGATGCCGCTCTGGACCGACGACGAGAGCGACCTGCCGCCCGAAGCCTATGATAATTTCGAGCCGCCCGCCTGGACTCCGCCGCAGGAAACCCCAGTCGAATCCGTGCCAACCCTGCCGCCGCCGGAAATCGAAACGGAATCACCGCCTCCCCCTGCTGAACCCGCTGCGGTCTATGAACTGCCGCCGCATCTGCGTGCCCTTGCACAGGGCAGCGCAGGCGAGTCAGACCATCCTGTCCAGTACTGGATTTACGTTTTCCTGCAACGGACGGGCGATGACGAGCGCGACCAGCGCCGCCTCAAGCGGGTCTACAACATGCTGGTGAATTTCCCTGGCGAGGACCGGTTTACCATTGTGACCGAATCCGCTGGAAAGTCAGTCCAGCTCAATTTCCCGACGACGACCGGAATCTGCGAGGATCTGATCCACAACCTGGAAAAGATCGTGGGCGGCCAGAATATTCAGGTGTTCGAACAGCCAACTCAGGCTTTGTCATAGTCCCCTGAGCGGATAAAATCAACCCGTTTCCAATGAGCCGACGCAGGAGAACGAAACTATGAAGCGGATCGCCGTCATGACCAGCGGCGGGGATGCTCCGGGGATGAATGCCGCGATCCGGGCGGTGGTGCGAACCGGGCTGGAATATGAAATGGAAGTGTACGGCATCCGGCAGGCCTACACCGGCTGTCTGAACGGCGATTTTGAACTCCTCACCAGCCGCGAAGTCAGCGGCATTTTGCAGCGCGGCGGCACGATCTTGCAGACCGCGCGCAACGAAGAATTCAGGACCCTTCAGGGGCAGCGGCGGGCGCTGCGCCGCCTGAACGAGCATGGCATCGAAGGGTTGGTGGTCATCGGCGGGGACGGCAGTCTGCGCGGGGCGCTGACGCTGTGCCAGTTGGGTTTTCCGGTGGTCGGCGTGCCCGGCAGCATCGACAACGATATCTGGGGCACGGATATGAGCATTGGGGTCGATACCGCGCTCAACACCATTATTGATGCGCTCGACCGCATCCGCGATACGGCGACTTCGCATCAACGCGCCTTTCTGATCGAAGTCATGGGCCGCAACTGTGGGTATCTGGCGCTGATGGCGGGCATTCTCGGCGGCGCGGAACTGGTCATCACCCCGGAACAGCACGTCAGTATGGACGATGTGGCTCAGTCGCTGATTGATTCCTACGTGCGTGGGAAGACCCACGCAGTTGCGGTGATCGCCGAAGGCGCTTCGTATCATGTGACCGAGCTGGCCGCATTCCTCGAAAATCGCAAAGACGTAGGCTTTGAAATCCGCCTGTCGATTCTGGGACACATCCAGCGCGGCGGCAGCCCCTCCGCTTTTGACCGGCGTCTGGCTTCACAGTTGGGGATGCGCGCGGTCGAGGCGCTGCGCGATGGCAATACCGGTGTGATGGTGGGTATGAATGGCCGCCAGATTCAACTGGTGCCGCTGGAGGAGGTGACGTCTCAGACGCGCGAGATGACCGACTCGTATTACGAGCTGGCCCGTATTCTGTCGCGTTAGGCTGGGCCAGTGGCTTGAAATCAGGGTGCGGTGCTGATGTCGGCTACTTTGGCCTTGATGATCTGAATCAGGGCGGTGGTCGGCACCCGCAGCTGCATGCCGCGCTGACCGGCGCTGACCAGAATATGCTCGTGTTCGAGCGCCGGTTGGTCGAGGTAAACCGGCCAGTTTTTCTGGGTGAGCGCCAGGGCACTGATGCCGCCAACTTTCAAACCGGTCCAGCGTTCCGCATCCTTATGGGCGGCCATGGCTGCTTTTTTGACCCCCATCACCGCCGCCAGCCGTTTGAGATCGAGCGACCGGTCGGCAGCGATCAGCGCCAGGCAGGGTTTGCTGCTGCCTGCCGCTTCGACCACCAGCGTTTTATAGACCCTATCGACCGGTACACCGAGCATCTCTGCCACTTCGACGGCATCGTGAAAGGCGTCCGGCTCGCCATAGCTGATCGTTTCGTAAAGGACGCCGTTCTGCTCCAGCAGGCGCATGCTGTTGAGTTTCTTGGTCATCGCACGTTGAGACCGATCTAAGTGGCGACTCGGCCTGATTATAGCTGCACCGAGACTCGTGGACCAGGGGAGTTTGCCGTCTAGCTACAGGCCCACTGTCCGCAGGCGGATCTGGCCGCGTTTTTCCTCCCCCGGTTCGAGTACGAAGACCCCACTGCCTGCGATTCCCTGCTCGAACAGGTTAAAGCCGTCATTGGCGTTGGTAACTGGCTCGACCGCAAAGAACGGCTTGCCTTCCGGGGCAAAGGCGATCAGATGCTCGAAAATCGGGTCACTGGTGATGGCAAGCTCCAGGTCCCAGCTCGGATAGACGATCCGCGCGGGCCGATCCCCCTGACGTCCCCGGAACAAATTGTCCAGCTTCGGGACATCGCCCAGCCTGCGCAGCGCCCGAAAATCAAGGTCGGGGATCATCGGTTCTGCGGCACCGGTCGGCATGGCGTGGACAAGCGGGTAGTGCTGATCGACAGGCAGTTCCAACTGGACGTCGTCGGTGCGGACAAAATAGGGATGCTGGCCGAAGCCTGCCGGGAATGCCTCTTCGTCGATGTTCTTCAACGACAGAGTCATCCCAAAATCCGCACCATCCAGCCAATATTCGACCAGGGCGGAAAACTGCCAGGGGAAGTTGACCTGGTTGTGGGCGGTCGAGTTGAAGCTGAGGCTGAGGCGTTCGCTGCCTGCGGACTCGGCCTGCCAGGTGCGCCGCCGCGTGTCGCCGTGAATGGCGTTGCCGTCGGCACTATTCGGCTCCAGTGGATACTCCTGGCCGTGAAAGCGAAAGCGGGCATCCCGAATGCGGTTCGACCAGGGGATCAGCACGAAGCTGGCGCACAGGCTGGGGTCGTCGTAATCGGCGGGGTCGGTCGGGCGCATGACGTCGCGCGAGGAGTCCCCCTGCTTCACGCGGCCAAAGGCCACCGATGCCCCCGTTTCTGGCAGGATACCGATCTGCCAGTGGTCGTTTTCCAGGATATGCAGGGTGGGGGGCATCATAATTTTTCCTTCAAATAGCGGACCACAACCTCCATATGGGCTGTGCTAAAACCAGATAGAACGATAACAGAGCCGGGCCGATTGTGCCAGCTTGGGTTATTCCATTGGCCTTATGTCACTGCGCCTGGGTCGGGCTGCACGGGTGGTACATCGCCCCCTGGGGCTGGAGTCTGCGGCGGTTGGGTGAAGCGCCCGACTTCTTCCTGGGCGCGCTTGGTCAGTTCGCGGAATTTATCGCTGACTCCGTCGAGTTTGGCGGTCATTTCGGGGTTCGGTGTCAGCCCGGCGGTTTCGCGGTGATAGGCGGCGATGATGGCAGCCATCGCAAACGAATCGCCCACGGCCACCTTGACCAGATAGGACAGAATTAACGTGAAAATGATGGCCCACCCCGCCAGCGGCTGGGAGATGGCCGACAGGAGCAGGCCGACCGGCGCGGAGAACAGGATGAAGACGATGACGAACGGAATGTAGCTCAGGATCATCAGCGCGATGGCATTCATCAGCAGCGGCTTCCAGACCATGGCGTACAGGGTGACTCCGTCGCGCGCGTTGGCCCATACGTTCTGCTCTTTCTGCACGAAGCTGCGCGACAGTACGGCCTCGTCGATGTAGCTCATGGCAAACTGGATGATGCGGTTGATCACCTGCACCAGCGTGCGGATCGAATCGCTCGGCAGCCAGGCGGTGATGCGATAAACGGTGTTGGTAAAGGCCCGCACGACACCCGTCACCAGTTCGTCCACCACGAACATGACGTTGACCTCGCCGAAGCGCTCCTGCACGCGCTCCTTGCCCCAACTGAGTTGATTGGTGCCCGCAGGCAGGTCGCCATTGACCAGGATTTCACTGAGGACGGCGATGTGCGCCGCCTTGAGCATGAAGAATACATAGCGGTAAGCCAGTTGATACAGCGGAATCACCGCGACCAACCCGACGATGAACAGGATGACGCCGACGATCTGGATCGCCTGCCCGACCAGATAGGCCACTCCGCCAACGACGGCCAGATAGATCAGCGCGACGACCCAGAAGGCGATCACCGCGCCCAGGCGAATGAGCAGCAGCGGGGTGGTGCGCAGCAGCAGTTGAAGAGCACGACTTAACTGCAACGATTCGAGTTTCATCGGTACGATACTCCTTTAAACAAATTCTATTTAAGAAACGAACTGTCTTTATTGTAATGCATAAATGACATCCCCATCGCATTGCGGCCCGGTTTTTACCGGTTTTCAACAGGAAGACTCGCTTCAACGAGCATGACCTGACACGCACGTAGACTCTATCCTGGGCAATGTGCTCTCGAAACGTCGATCACGGTTCGTGCATCGTGGGTGCTCAGTCCTCCGTTGCCGAAGAACGGCATCAGAACGACGAGGCTGTGCCCGAACCGACAGTGCTCGATGGCCTTTTTGGTCGGGAGCCGATGCCATTCTGCCGAAGCGAACAGCGCCTTATAGTACCTGTGATACTGCGAGCCGTAGGCGATCACACAGCGCGGCTGATACTTCTGAATCAGCATCCGCAAGGTCCGCTGTCGCGCGGGAAGCACGGCATTCAGGTAGTCAGCCCGCGTGGGATACAGGGTTTCGTAGGGCCAGAAGTTCATGCTCGGAGAGGGCAGCGGCAGCAGTTCGGTCAGCAGCGTGTCTCCATCCTGGCGGCCTAAAGATTCGCGGACGTAGTGCTTGGCGTTTTCGGTGTCGGGCCAGTCGGCTGCGCCCTGAGTACCGCGCGTAAGCTTCGCCATCCACAGCCAGACCTGGGTGAATTTTCGCTGGCTGGGGATGTCGTAATCCCAGTGCTGATGAGTCTCTACCAGATCATCCACTGGCTGAAAGTGGCGGGCACGGGTGCGGATGTTGGTTTCAATCGCTTCGGGATCGCGGCTGCCGCCGGTGCCTTCTTCCATGCCGAGGAACCAGATGGGCGCTTGAAGGCTGCCGTAGCCGATGAAGTTCAGCAGCCGATCTTTCTCCGCCTGAGACAGGTTCATATCGTTTCC
>JAIOHO010000635.1 GCA_019912905.1 Anaerolineae bacterium | reverse complement strand
ATGCAGGGTGGTGATGCGATCGCGAGCATGGCCTATCGTTCTGAAGAACGCATGAAGAGCCAGATCCGAATTATCCATGCGGCTGGCGAACTCGACTCCGATGGCTGGTTTCAGGATACCAATGGGAACGGCAAGTTCGATGTGTTTATCTGGGTCAAGAATACCGGCGCATCGCGGATCATCGCCCTGGACCAATTGGATGTGTTTTTTGGGCCGGAAGGCAATTTTGCGCGCATTCCGAACGAAAACGCGGCAGGCGACAGCCTACCAAACTGGTCCTGGAGTGTCGAGAACGGGTCCGACTGGGTTCCTACCGGGACGTTGAAAATCACTGTTCATTACGGGTTAGCGCTCTCAGATGGCCGCTACTATATCAAGGTGACCATCCCAACCGGTGTCTCAGATTCCTATTTCATGAGTATGTAATCGCGATGGAAAACGTACTGGTCGCTTTTGTCGTCATTTTTGTCATCGTCTTTGCTGCGCTCACGCTCAGCGAAGCCATGATCGCCAGCCAGGATACACTCCAGGTCAGCTTTCAGGAGATGGAATATCGTCTGGGCGACCAGAACCGGACCAGCCTGTCCCCAATTGATGAACCAGCGTTCGAGTCCACCTATACCGCGACCTTTGCTTATCGCAACACCGGTTCGACCCGTCTGACTGATTTCGACCAGTGGGATGTCATCGTCCAGTATTTTGATGATGACGAGCCGACGAATTTCCACATCAGCCGCCTGAATTACAGTGCAAGTGCCCCGTTTGGCAATGAGTGGACCGTCGAAGGCATTTATATGGACGCAGATGAGGCGGTTGATGAGCTGTTCGAGCCGGACATCCTGAACCCGGGGGAAGAGATCGTCCTTTCGCTGAATATTGCGCCGCCAGTGGGACCCGGTGAGACGATCCAGACGGTGGTTTCGACGCCAAACGGTATCAGTATGGCGACGCAATTCACACGCAATATCCCGCCGGAGCTGGTGACCAACCTGGGCCTGGTCGTGGCACATGGCAAGGCCGGAACGATCGATACGACTCTGCTGCAAACGACCGATGCGGATGACGAGGCGCAGGATCTGATCTACACCGTGCTCACCGCCCCAGCAGCGGGCGCGCTCAGCCCAACCGACGGTTTTGCCCAGGCCGACATCGACAGCGGTTTGCTGACCTACACGAATGCGATTAGCGGAGATTACGGCTTTGAATTCACGGTTTCCGATGGCAAAGATATGATCGGGCCGTATCTCTTTACGATTACCGTCGTGAATGCCGAACCGGTTCTGGAGTCCGATGCCGAACTGGTCGTAGCGAGCGGCGGCACCGAAACGATTACCAGTGCCATGCTGAATGTCACCGATGCGGATGATCCCCCGGCGAACCTGACATATACCGTCACGTCGATGCCGACGCAGGGGACCCTGAATCCCGGCCCGGTCTTCAGCGGCGAACATATCCAGAGTGGGCTGCTCAGCTATACCCACAGCGGCAGCGGAGACGACAGTTTTGAATTCAGTGTGTCGGATGGCGAGAACAGCATTGGTCCCTTCACGTTTCGCATCCGCGCGTCGTAATAGAGGAACGAGAGATGAACGAACACACCGACCACGACACGCTCCTACATGTGATTTCGTCCGGCAATCCCGAACTGGACAGCCGTCTGGGGGGCGGCCTGCCGATTGGGTCCCTCATTCTGGTGGAAGGAGCCTCCGGCTCGGGGAAGTCGGTGCTGTCGCAGCAGATTCTGTGGGGTGCGCTTCAGGACAGCTTCCGGGTCATGTTGTTTACCAGTGAGAATACGGTCAAGAGCCTGGTGTCGCAGATGGAAAGCATCGACCTTGATATTCTCGATCACCTGCTGCTGCGCAATCTCCGGGTGTACCCGATCGAGCTGAGTCATCTCGGAGAACACGCCATGACCTTGCTGGTGCAGGCCTTCAAAAGTGAACCCGATCGTGATGTGATTGTCGTCGACTCGTTTACGTCCGCGACCACGCACGGTGCGAACGATGCCCAGATCCTCGGTTTCTTCGAGGAATGCAAGCGGTTATGCGGACGCGGTACGACCATCATTCTTACGCTGCATACGGATGCGCTGGAATCAGACTTGCTCAACCCGATCCGCTCGATGTGCGATGCGCACCTGAAATTATTCTCCGACCAGGACGGGCAGCGCTTGGTCAAGACGCTTCAGGTCGCCAAAATTCGCGGGGCCGCCAGCGCAACCGGAGCCATTGTCGGCTTCGAGGTCGAACCGGGATGGGGCATGCGTGTGATCCCCATCAGCAAGGCGCGAGGTTAAGGGCGCATGGCACGTTCCGTCCTGCCGTTTGTCCCTGGACCAGCGCTTAGCCAATCCGATTGGCAGCAGCTTCGTGCCCGTCTGTCACCGGAACTCCAGCAGGCTTGCGATCAGTCGCCCTTCCTGGTCGAGTACCTCAAGGTCCTGCCGATCGACGAAATCGGGGTTCCTGATTATTACGAAAAACCATCACGCGGCCTGAGCGGGCTGGATTATCGCAACCTGATCTACGCCATCAAAGATGGGTTGTATGTTCACATCTACCCGGACCCGGTGGGCACTCGCGATCATCATGTATCCATCGAGCCAAGCACCGTCGTTCAGATTGATCCCTATATGCCGCAGGTCGATCAGAAGCTGGTCGCCTGGGCCGAAGAAATCGGCAGGATCGAGGATCGCGAAGAAAAGCAGGCTTTTCTCCTCCAGCTGATTGATCTCGTCTGCACCACCGAGCGCCCGATCGCCAACGGCAAACGCAAGCCGGACAAAATCGTGGTGACGCCGCAGGAGCTGGAAGCTGTTCGCTATCGCGTCATCCGCGACAAGATCGGGCTGGGTGTTCTTCAGCCGCTGCTGCTCGATCCGAACATCGAAGACATCAGTTGCAGCGGTGTCGGCCACATTTTTATCGAGCACAAAATTTTTAAGAGCGTCCAGTCCTCGATCGTGTTCATCGATCACGACGACGTAGACGAATTCGCGGTCTGGCTGGGGGAATGGATCAAGCATCCGGTGACTGTGCGCAACCCCCTGGTCGATGCGGTACTGCCGGATGGCTCCCGTATCAATATTGTTTACGGACGAGAGATTTCCAAACGGGGCAGCAACTTTACCATCCGTAAAGCGCCTGGCACCCCGTTAAGCGTGCTGGAATTGATCGACTTTAATACGCTCAATTACACGATGGCGGCGTATCTGTCCCTGATGCTGGAAGCCGGGTTAAATACTTTCGTGGTGGGTGCGACAGCATCGGGCAAGACGACTCTGCTGAACGCGATTACGACGTTTATCCGGCCCGAAGCCAAGATCGTCACCATTGAAGATACGCCGGAGGTTCAAGTCCCGCATCAGAACTGGGTGCAGGAATCGACTCGGCATGGCGGCGGGGACCAGAAGGGCAGCGATGTCGGCATGTTCGAACTGCTCAAAGCGGCGCTGCGTCAGCGCCCTGAGATGATTATCGTCGGCGAAATCCGCAGCGTCGAAGCTGTGGTCGCATTCCAGGCGATGCAGACCGGCCATGGGGTGATGTCTACCTTCCACGCGGCGACGGTCGAGAAGCTGATTCAACGTCTGACCGGCGACCCGATTAATATTCCCAAAACCTATATCGACAACCTGAATCTGGTAATTATTCAACAGGCGGTACGGTTGGCGAACGGGAAGGGGGCGCGCCGCGTCCTGAGCATCAACGAAATTATTGGCTACGATCCGGTTTCAGAAAGTTTTTCTTTTCTGGAGGCATTTCGCTGGAATCCGGCGACCGATGTATTCGAGTTCCCGGGTTATATGAACAGCTATCTGCTGGAACAAATCATTGCGGTGAAACGCGGGATACCGCCCCACAAACGGAAAGCGGTTTATGAAGAAGTCAAGCGTCGGGCGATTATCCTGGAAAAGCTGCACAAGGAAAAAGGTGTAAGGGATTACCATGAACTCTTCCAAATCCTCACCGAAGCACGAAAACAAAATCTCCTTTAGGCTGATCACGCCTTTCGAGCTGTTCTACCAGCTGACGTATATGTCGGCGATGGCTTCGTCGGGCATCGCACGGGGCAAGGTGTTCGAGATCGCCGCCCGTTCTTCTTCGCCCGCGTCTGAATACTTCGTCGCTGTGAACACGCTGGTCGATGAAATGCGCTATGACTACCCGGAGGCCTGCCGCCAGATCGGTCTACAGTCCAAGTCCGACAACATGAAGAGTTTTCTGCTGCGCATGTCGGATGCTCTGCGGTCCGGCGAACCCCTGGCGGAGTTCCTGGCGCGCGAAGCGGAAGTCCAGGGTGAAGACTATACCAACGAGTACGAGCGGAATATCGAAGCGCTGAAGCAGTGGTCTAACGCGTTTTCCTCTCTGACCATTTCTGTCGCCCTGATCGTAATCATTCAAGTCATCTCATCGATGATTTCCTCGCTCAATGTGCCTATGATGCTCGGGTTGATGGGGTCAGGTGTGATGCTGAGCGGGTTTGGGGCCTGGATCATCAAACGCTCTGCACCGCGTGAAGTCATCACAGTCAAACCGTCCGAAGGCTCCGCCGAACAGAAACAGGCGATGCGGCTGTTTCGGCTGATTGTCCCTCTGGGATTTGCCGGGGCGATGGTGATGAACCTGGCTGGCATTCCATTAGGAGTGGTGCTGATCATCGCGTCGGCGCTGCTGCTTCCGATTGGCTTGGTCAGCACGCGCAGCGACAAGAAAACCCACAAGAAAGATGAAGAATTCAGCACCTTCATGCGCTCGGTCGGCGGCACCGCCAGTTCCAGCGGCACCACGCTTAAGCAGGCGTTGACCCAGATTGACCTCAGTTCTTTCCCTACACTGGAAGGCGATATTGAACGACTCAGTAAACGACTTCAGGCCCTGGTCGATCCTGAAATCTGCTGGCATCAATTCGGACAGGAAACTGGCAGCAAGCTGGTCAGCGAGGTGGTCGCTATTTTTTATGGCGCCATCAAAATCGGCGGCGACCCGGAGCGGGTTGGCTATCTGTGTTCGCTGTTTACCTCCAAAACGTCTCGCCTGCGCTCTAAGCGCCGCATGACTTCGGCCATGTTTGCCGGTCTGACCACCGTGATGCAGGCGGTGATTGCCGGTCTGATGATGTTTGTACTGTCTGTCGTCCTGAATTTTGCGGCCATGGTCAGCACGCTCATGCCGACCGCAGAAGGGGCAACCGACGGCCAGGCGACTATCAATATGGGGATGGCGAGTTTCACGCCCGCCGAACTCCAGTTTCTTTCGAGTCTGACGGTGACCATGATCATCCTGATGGCGGTTGTGACCGCGCTGGCAATTATCCTGAGCGATGGCGGTTACAAGCTGAAAATGACGCTGTACCTGTCGATGACGATCTTCATTTCAGGCGTGAGCATGCTGGTTGTGCCGCCGGTCGTCGCCAGTATCCTGACTATATAAGATGCGCCACACGGAAATGCTATGTCACTCATTGACCTGATTCTCGAACAAAAACTGATCGTCATCAGTGTCGCGGCGGCATTGATCCCCCTGTTCGTGGCGATCGTGCTGATACTGCGCAAGCGGGTCCGGCGGATGGTCAAGCAGCGCGCCTTGACACGGGCTGAAAAGGCCCTTCAGGTGGCAGCGATCGCCCGGTCTGGTGCCGTTTCCGCTGACCAGTTGGATGCGATGGCTCTGGAAGCTCACCAGCAGGTCGTACCTGAAGTCAGCGTGCAGGCTCCTGCGTCGCCGCCATCCGCAGCGACTCCTGCGAATCCAGTCCAGGCAGAAGCAGCCCCGGCGCAGAAACCGGATCAAGAACAGCCTGCTGGCGCGATGCAGTCGCTGCTATCTTCGGTGTTTGGTGAGGGCGCGGTTGATCACCACCGCGATGTGCTGTTGCAGAAAACGGAAACAATCGATATGGCTGAACTGGCAGCCTTCTGCAGCGCAGTAGCCGATCAGCTACATGCGTATGTTGAGCAGTGAGGAGAATGATGATGCCGGCAAAATCACTCGATACGATTAAGAAGGTCACTCGCGAGTTGAGCGACGAAATGCTGCTCCAACAACTGCATGGGAGTGACTCCACGACCTACCGGCCCGTGCCCCATATTGATGGACAACCGCGCACGACCTGGCGTATCCGCCTGGAGCTGGGTTACGATAGCAGTCGATGCATTGCGCTGGACATTAATGATGAAGTGGTCCTGGGACGCAGCGGCGATGGGCCCGACTTTATTGCGCTGTTTGATGATGCCAGCGCCGATCATCTCGGGGTATCTCGTCGCCATGCCCTTCTGCGCCCGACCGATAACAAACTCTATATCCTCGACCTGAACAGCACCAACGGTACCCGGCTGAACGGCCACTCGATCGGAGTCAATATTCCTTACAGTCTATCCGACTCGGATCTCGTGACCCTGGGCAAACTTGACCTCGTCGTAAAAATCGTCGAAAAGCCCCGAAGCGACCCCCACTTGCTGGAGGAAAATGATGACCAGGCCGAGGTCCTGATGCGGGTTGCTTACGCCATTACTTCGCAGCTCGATCGCCCCGGGGTGTTGAAGCAGGCGCTGGAGTTGACCCTTGGACTGACAGAAGCCAGCGAAGCAAGCATCTGGTTGGTTGATGAGCAAACCGGCGAGTTATTTCTGGAATGCGGGATGGGCATTGACGACGACCAGATCAAACGCCTGCCGATGACCGATACGCTGCCTGGACGTGTGATCACGACCGGGAAACCCCTGCGTGCCAACCGTGAGCTGGACGGCCAGCGTATCAAGGTCAAAACGGGTTATTTGGTCGAGGCGGTCATTTACGTGCCGCTGACCCTGGGCGGTGTGACCTTCGGGGTCTTGTCCGCTGTCCATCATGAATCGGGCAGATTATTCAGCCAGCAAGAAGAGAAACGCATGTCGGCCATTGCTGAATTTACAGCAGTCGCGGTTCAGAATGCGCGCCTCTATCAGACTACCGAACGGGCGCTGGCGCGGCGGACCAAGGTCATTACGGCGTTCAATTATGCGCTGTCGTATGATCTGAAAACCCGACTGAATACGATCATCGGTTACGCGGGCCTGATGGCAGGGGATCCGACACTTGATGAGGCGACTGTGGACAGTGCCCAACAGATCGTGGTGGCCGGGAATCAGATGGCTCGATTGGTGGAGCGGCTGCTGGAGATTACCGCGCTGAACGAAGATATATCCGCGCGCCTCCAGCCTTTTGATCTGGTTGATGTGGTGACGCGTGCCGTTCATGACTCCGAGAAGAAGGCGATCGCAAAATCGACCAATCTGGATTTGCAGTTGGTCGGCGAGCCATACATCTTGCAGGGTGATGCGGGCCGCCTGCATCACAGCATATTAAACCTGATCGATAATGCCATCAAATATTCACCGCCCGGCGCTGAGGTGCATGTGGCCCTGGTGTACTGGGAGAATGAGGTCATGATCAGCGTGCGGGACACCGGCCCAGGCATTCCGACCGAAGATTTGCCCTATCTGTTTGAGCGTTACTTTCGCAGTCAGCCGTCCGGTGACGGCGAAGTCAGCATCGGCCTGGGATTGGAATTTGTGCGCGCGACGGCGGAGGCACATCGGGGTTCCGTCCTGGCCCGGAATGCGGATGGCGGCGGTGCGGAGTTCATCATTAAACTTCCGTCCACCCTGCGCGTAGTCTGAAAAGAGTGACACCGATGATGATTGTCTGGATATTCCTGGGGTTAGGGACAGGTTGGGTGATCCACCACCTGTCCGATTATATGCCCCGCTTCGCTCTCAGGCCTCCTGCCCGGCCTGCATCTGGCCCTGTGCCTGCGCCGCTGGCTGTAGGACAGTTGTTCAGGCCCGATTTGGGGCAGCCGTGGATCAGGCTCGACGCGGCGGTGGAAATGGGTACGGCTGTCTATTTCGCCTGGGCCTGGATGTTCTACGGCCTCTCGTGGAACCTGCTGCTGCACCTGGTTGCGTTCGTCTTCTTCGTGCTGGTGGCCGTCATCGACATAAAATTCCGGCTGGTACTGAATGTGCTGATGTATCCGGCTGTGGTGCTGATTGTGCTGGCACAACTGGTGATTGACCCGACCCATATGATGAATGTGCTGGTGGGTGGAGCCTTTGCCTTCAGTATCTTTTATGGCACGGCGCGCATCAAGCCGGAAGGTCTGGGCGGCGGCGACATCAAACTGGCTCTGTTGATCGGGCTGTTGTTCGGGTTCCCAGGTGTGCTGTTTGCCTTGCTGCTGGGCGCGGGGGCGACGGCTGTCTTCATCGTGACACTGCTGGTTACGCGGCGCGGCGGTCTGAAAACGCACATTCCGTATGCGCCCTTCTTATGTTTTGGCGCGTTGGCAGCGCTTATGCTCAGTCCGCTGTGGCTGGGAAGCGGGGTGCTGGGATGATCTCACAGAATGCAGCCGAGCTTGAAGCGCAAAGCGAGCCGGTGGAAGAACAGGAACAGGAATCGAGCGGGTCGTCGCGACTGCTGCTGTGGCTGATCGCCTTCAGCCTGGGCATCCTGTTTTTGCCGCTTTATCTGATCTCGACGACGATTCAGGAAAATACACTGCCGCTGGCGGACGAACTTGCCACACTGGAAACCCAGGTGGCCGCCACCGCAGCGCCGAACCCCACTGAAGAGGCTCTGCGAATGGAACTGCTGGCACTCAATCAGCAGGTCAATGTGCTCGAAACGGTGCGTGACGATCTGGAAACCAATCATATCGCCTGGCCTGCGGTCATGGCAGTGATCGCAGATTATGATCAGGGAATTCTTCGGGTCAGTGAGCTGATGCAGGTCGATACGCACGTCACGGTGAAAGGGGAGGCCAACAACGAGGGGGCAATTACCAGTTATGCCGATCATCTGCGCGAGTCGCCCTATGTCGAGAATGTCGCCGTGCAGTCACTGAACCTGCGAATTTTGCCGACGGCTACTCCACCTCCGCCAGCCGACAGCGAGACTCCGACGGAGGTGCCTGCGGCCTCGACCCCCAACCGCGTCGTTGATTTCACCATCCTGATTATGCTGCGGACAGGTTCCGATGCTCAGCCTGAGTGACATACGCACTTCGCTGCCCGCCAGTTTCCTGCCGGTCGCGTTGATCGTTCTGGTGGTGCTGGTCAATCTGTCCTTTGTGGTGACGGCCCTGCTTCCCCGCTGGCAAACTTATGAGCAGATGAATGCCCAGGTTGCCGCCAATCGGGACGTTCTGGAGG
>JAIOHO010000634.1 GCA_019912905.1 Anaerolineae bacterium | reverse complement strand
GCCTTGACTGGCGAGTGCCAGATTGTCGGTGACGTGGCGCGAACTGCCGTACACCACCACTTCACCCACATTGCGTGCCAGTAGTTGATCCGCTACGTGTGAACCGATGAATCCGCCGCCACCCACGATTACGAAGCGCTTGCCCTGGAGATCCATATTGCCTAGAGCATTTGCTCTGCGACACCCACGACGTTGGTATCGAGCAGATTGACAATCAACTGTTCTTCAGCCGAGCGCATAAAATCTAATGCGATACGTAGAGTTTCCAGGGCATCCGAACCAGGTACGGTGGGCTTTCCACCGCTACGCACCGCACCGACAAAATCGGCCAGTTCTGCTGCCAGTGGTTCGTGCCTCTGGATGCGAATGCCCAAGATATTCCCTTCATTGACCCCCCGCAGCACGCTCAGTGCATCCCACTGGCTGGGAGCAGTTTCGTTTTCGTAGAAGAACAGTTCCTGGGAGAGCAAGTCGCAGCTGAACATGCCGCGCGTGCCGGTAATTGTCAACATACGGACTTTCTTGGGGGTAATCCAGTTGACATCCAGTACGCCCACAGCCCCACTTTGGAAACGTAGGACACCATTGAACATGTCCTCGCGGTCCGAATTAATGCTGCGTAGCGTCTCGCCATACAACCGAGTGATAGGCTGATCTAACAAGTAGCGCATCAGGTCGATGTCATGTGAAGCCAGGTCGATGACGACCCCGGCATCGCGGATGCGGGTTGGGTAGGGGCTGAGGCGCTGGGCGTGGATGTTGTAAATGCGCCCGGCCATGCCTTCGCGCAGGCGGCGACGCAGCTCAATCACCGCCGGGTTAAATCGCTCGATGTGCCCGACGGCCAGGATCACCCCGCTTTGACGCGCCGACTGCACTAACTCAGTGGCTTCATCCAGCGTGGAGGCAATCGGTTTTTCAATCAGGAGATTGACCCTACGCTCGATCAGGTCCAGGCCGACCTTGTAGTGCTTGTCGGTCGGCACTGCCAGCGTGACCAGATCGGGTTTGCATTCCTCGATCATGCGCAGGTAATCGGTGTAATGCGGCACAGAATAGACTGCACCGATGTGCGCGGCGGTTTCTTCGCTCTGATCGCTCACCGCGACCAGTTCCACGCCTTCCAGTTCGCGGTAGACGCGGACGTGGTTTCGCCCCATACTTCCGACGCCAATGACGGCAGCTTTTAACATAGTGTATTCACCTCATGAACAATATATTCGCGTTCTTCGTCCGTCAGCAGCGGGTGCACAGGCAGGCTGAACACCTGCTGCGTGGCCCGGTCTGTTTCGGGCAAAGTCACGTCGGCATAACCATCCAGTTTCTGGAACACGGGCTGCTGATGAATGGGGCGGGGATAGTAGACCCGCGCGCCGATTCCCCGCTCGTTCAGGCGCTTGACGGCGGCGTCCCGGTCCACACCCTCGGTCACCCGCACCGTGTACTGGTGGAAGACGTGGCGATGATCCGGGCGGGTCACCGGTGTCGTCACCGTGCGCAGGGTTTCGCTCAGAAAGTCCGCATTTTCGATGCGCCGGTCGGTCCATTCCGGCAGCCGCTGAAGCTGCACCAGGCCGATCGCCGCCGACAGGTCCGTCATGCGGAAGTTGTAGCCCAGGACTTCGTGATAATACTGGGTATTCATGCCCTGATTGCGGATCATGCGCAGCTGCCGGGCGATCTCATCGTCGTTGGTCAGGATCATGCCGCCTTCGGACGTGGTCATGTTTTTGGTAGGGTAGAAGCTGAACGAGGCAGTGCCCCAGGTCCCGGCGTATTGATCGCCGATGCACGCGCCGTGCGCCTGGGCCGCATCTTCCAGCAGGATCAGGTGATGCCGCTCACAAAGCGCCTGGAAGCGCGGCATATCGGCCAGGTGCCCATACAGGTGGACCGGCATGATCGCTTTGGTTTGCGGCGTGATGACCGCTTCTGCCGCCTCCGGGGACAGGCAGAAGGTATCGGCTTCGATGTCGGCGAACACCGGCTTCGCGCCGACGGCCAGGACGCTGGCAGCAGTGGCGAAGAAGGTGAAGGCCGGGACAATGACCTCGTCTCCTGGGCCGATGTCGTGGGCCATCAGCGACGCGATCAGGGCAGTAGTACCGTTGTTGACGGCGATGCCGTGTTTGACGTGGTGATAGGCCGCGAACTGCTCCTCGAAGGCTTTGACCCGCGGCCCCTGGGCAAGCTGGCCGCTGTTCAGGACTTCCATCACCGCCTGTTTTTCTTCATCGCCAATAAAGGGTTTGGCGATCCCAATGTTCATCACTTTTTCTGCGGGTATCATGTGTGTATTCCTTCTTGGCTGCAATCACAGTTCGTCGCGGCTTCCAGCGTGTCCTGCCGGTTGCCACAGGCACATACATAGCCGATCAGACGGGCGGGGTTGCCCACCACCAGGCCATAATCGGGCACGTCGCGGGTGACCACGCTGCCCGCGCCGACCATCGCCCAGCGGCCAATGGTGGTTCCGCAGACGATCGTGCTGTTGGCCCCTAAGGCGGCCCCGGCTTTCACGAGTGTCTCGACCAGTGTCCAGTCATCGGCGCTTTTGGCGGACATATCCGGGTTGACTGCGCGCGGCCTCATATCGTTGGTGAAGCAGACGTGCGGCCCGACAAACACCCCATCCTCGATGGTGACGCCGTGAAAGACCGACACGTAATTCTGAATCTTGACGCGGCTGCCGATCTCGACCCCGGCATCGACGAACACGCCGCGCCCCAGGACACAATCCTCACCGATGCGGGCCTGTCTGCGGATGTGGCACAGATGCCAGATCTTGCTGCCTGCGCCGATGATGGCCCCTTCCTCGACTTCGGCGGTAGGATGTACAAACATGGGCGGGTCGTCCTTTCAGGCCACCGGAACCGGCTGCGGTGTCCAGGCGGGCAGATCGGCCAGAACCTGGTCGATAATGCGATAGGCGAAGCGCGCGGCGGCATCGCCGTTGCCCAGGTCGGGATGGATCATCGCGGTGTTACCCATGTACAGACCTTCGACCGGCGTCTTGAGATGCGGAATCTGGTCGGTGGTCCCCAGCGGGCGGATCGGCTCGACGTAGCGGGCGCGCTGAACGATGAAATCCACAATCTGGCTTTCGTCAAAATCGGGGAACATCTTCAGAAAGTGTTTCATCCACTCGTTTTTGACCTGGTCGTCGGGCCACTGGTACATCGGGTTATCCGGGGCGACGTACTTGGGCAGGTAGACCAGGTGATAATTTTTGACATACTTCGGATCGATCAGGTTGGTGGTCTCGACCACGCCCGTAAAGGGGATCGTCTCGTCGGTGATGTTCAGGACGTAATAAGGAATCAACTGCTGCTTGAGAATCAGTACCGGGCACAGGACGCCCAGGTATTCCTGCTCCGCGAGCTGGCGCTGGAAAGCCTCCGGTGCGTCGGGAATCAGCTTTGCCAGCAGCGGCGAGACCAGGGTGCTGATGACCACGTCAAATGGCTGCAAGCCGTCAGGGGTGCGAACCCCGACCGCGCGCCCGTTTTCGATGACGATCTGTTCGATAGCCGTGTCTACACAAATCGTGACGCCGCGCTGAACGCACTGCTCCGCCATAGCCTCGATCAGAGTGTAATAGCCATTTTCGAGAAAACACATCATCTCTTTGGAAGTCACGCCCTGACGCGTGCCCATCATGCGTTTGAGGCGCGACCAGATGTAGGTCGCGGGCACATCGGTGAAGGCCGTATCGAACTTGGCGCGCAGCAGCGGCTTCCAGACCTTTTCGTAAACGGCGCGCCCGCTCACTTTGACCAGCCAGTCCTCGACGGAGACATTGTCCATCTTGCGCCAGTCACTTTCGAGCTGGGCATACAGCACCTGAAGGCCTAACCGGAAGCGCTGGAAGATATTGAGCGGCGGGTAGGTCATCAGGTCGATGGGCGTGTTAAACGGGTAAATCTGGCCGCTGTCGAAGAAGCCCTGCTTGGTTTCGGTGAAATGCAGGCGGTCGGCCACGCCGCTTTCCTGGATAAGCGCCTGCATCGACAGATCGCTGCTGAGGATGGTGTGATAGAAGCGGTCCATCCGCACGCCGTCATACCACATGAAGGCCGCGAGGCCGCCCAGGTTGCCGCCGCGTTCATAAATGGTGATGTCGAGGTCGTCTCGCTGCGAAAGCTTGTAAGCCAAAGTCACCCCCATGATGCCGCCGCCTACCACAGCGACGCGCATCCGGGGAGGTTGCGTGCGGTTATTCATGCGGTCGTACCGTCCTGATCTATGCGGTTAAGTCAGATCTTCTGATGGGGGCGGGCTGAACGCCGCGCCATCTCTTCAAGCGCGCCGCCTGGTCAGCCCGCGTTTGCGCTTGCCGGAGGCCAGCAGGGTCAACTGGTACTGCATGTGGGCCTTTGTCACGCGGTAAATCTTGATGCTGGACTGGCCGAAGGTGCGCACATGCAGAGTGGTCGGATATTCAGAAACCTTGTAACCCGCCTGAATCGCTTTGATCAGCAGTTCAGTCCCGGCCAGGAAGCCTTCACTTTCGAACCCAACGGTTTCGATTACTTCGCGGCGGTAGGCGCGGAACAGGGCCGTCCAGGTATGCACGTTCCAGTTCACCAGCAGGCGGTAGAGCAGCGACGCGCCATAACTGAACAGCAGCCGATAGCCCGGCACGCCTTCGACGCCGCCGCGCGGGTGGTAGGGCGAGGCGGTGACGATATCGACGTTGTAGACCTGCATATGCGCCAGGATTTGCGGGATGGTATTGAAGTGATAGGTGCCGTCAAAATCCGTGGTGATAATGATGTCACCGGTGGTGTGCATAAAACCGGTGCGCAGTGCAGCACCCAGACCCCGATTGACTTCATGAGAAATGATGCGAACATCAGGATCGCCGCCAAAGGTTTCATTTAACAGGGCGGCGGTGTTGTCCTTGCTGCCATCGTTAACAAATATGACTTCAACTTTTCCGTACTGCTTCCGCAAGCGGGCAAGAAGTTTAGTTAACTTAAGCGCGGTCTGTTCAACACCTTCGGCTTCGTTATAAGCAGGAATAACCAGCGAAATATTCATGACTATGCTGCCCCCCAGCGGGTTCTATCGGTTGCTCGCTCCTGGATGTTAGTAAATCCTACCGAACTTGCCGGTACCTAAACGTAACCTAAATAACAGCCATGCATGCAAGTTGTAGCGACACAGCTTGCATAATAGAGAATGTAATATGTTTATCCTCTGTTAGCGTCAAAGGATTTTCTTTACAAATTTCGTAATGACCGCCGGGCAGAGACGACATCCACTGCTGCGCCTGATGGTCATTACGGAGAGAATCAACTCGGTCAGGTGGCAATGGGTTTGGTGTCGTCGTTGCCCCAATCTTTCCATGAACCGTCGTACATGGCGACGTGGTCGAACCCGGCCACACGCAGGGCCAGCATGCCGAAGCTGGCGGAGACCCCCGCGTTGCAGTAGGTGACCACTTCCGGTGTATTGGCATCGATGCCGTGACGGGCAAACAGGTCGCGCAGTTGATCCGGCGGCAGGAGGGTGTGGTCCGGCGCGACGAGAGTCGCACGGGGTTGATTGACCGCGCCGGGAATGTGCCCCATGCGCCTGGCACGGGCCGACTTCCCGGTGAATTCTGTTTCTGAGCGGACATCGACCAGGATGCGGGAATCGCTGTTCAGTTCAGCCAGAATCTGGTCTCCGCTGCGGTACAGGTCCAGGTTAGGCTGAGGTTTGAAATCGGTGGGTTCGATGGACGGGATCTCGGCGCTGGTCGGGCGATCTTCCGCGACCCATTTGAGCCAGCCCCCATCCAGCACCGCGACCTGCGGATGCCCATAATAGAGCAGGCTCCACCACAGGCGCGCGGCGAACATGCCGTCGGCATCGTCATAGGCCACGACGAACATATCCGGCCCAATTCCGATGCGGCTGGCGAATGCCGCATACCGATCCGGTTGAGCGATGGGGGCATGTCGCGGGTCGTTGGGGTCGGTAATCTCGTACACCCAATCGACAAACACCGCGCCGGGGATATGCGCCTCCAGGTAATCGGCCTGATGATTGAAGTAATGCGGCGGCGACTCGCTGGCGGGGATGACGTGCCCGCGAATATCGACAATCCGAAGCTTAGGATCGTGGAGATGGTCGTGCAGCCACTGCGTCGAAACGAGTATATTGTCAGTCATGAGGTTCTATCCTGAAATGGATGTCGGTGCTTTAAGTACAAACGAAGAAATTCTTATGGATGTTGAGCGCAATTTCTTGCTCAAAAACTCAGCACTCAGTACCCAGCACTTTTCGAGTGTACTTGGTCTGGCATTCGATCTGCTATTTTAACCCTGCGGCGGGTCATCGACAAACCAGGCCTGATTGCCTTCCGCCTGCATTTCGATGATCTGCCGGTCGGGGAAGCGGGCCTCGATGTCTTCTCGTACACCCGGCTGCAAATAATCCCAGGCGACGACGATGTCACTATCGAGATACGGACTGGTGACGGACATCAGAGTGCCGAGCGCCCGCCAGCGGACATCCTCCCCGCGGACGATGACCAGCACCGGTTCGCTGCTCGTGCGCCGGGCCATCACCCCCTCGATCGGCTCTGGCGTGATGAAATTGAAGCGGTACAGAGC
>JAIOHO010000633.1 GCA_019912905.1 Anaerolineae bacterium | reverse complement strand
GATTCAGACCCTGCTCCGGGCACCGCTCGGCCCCTGCACGTTCGTGGCGGACTGCACCGACCACACCGAGGACATCGCCCAGCAGTCCGAAGAAGGGATGCGCCACCTGCTCGAAGCGCTGATCGAGTCCGGCCAGTGCATCCTCGATCTGGGAAACTCCCGGTCCGCTTCCGGCGCGGAGCATCACGCGTCGCATTTCTGGGAGATGAAGCTGCTTCAGGAGCATCGCCCCGCGATTCTGCACGGCGCGAAAGTGGGGTTCGCCCTGATCCAGGTTGCCAAACAGTACGCACGCCTTCGCGCCCTGAGTCGTGAAGAGATGCTCGACCGCCTCGAAGCCGCCGCCCTGCCCGACCGCGACGCCGAGATCGCCCGCATCCGCCAGGGCTATGGCAAGCTGGCCGACGACGTGGCAAAAGAACACGGACCATTTCTAAACCAGACGCCGGAAGATTACGACCGCATCAAAAAGAACATCGCCGAGAACTGGGACGCCATCCAGCAGGCCGCCGCGCTCGTGCCGCCGCCCGAACAGATCCGGGCCAGCTTCCAGCGTGTAGGCGGGCCGGTCGACGCCGACGAACTAGGCCTGAGTGAAGAGGAAGTCAGACTTGGACTGGAGTACGGCCACTATCTGCGCAACCGCTTTACCGTGATGAAACTCAGTCGGGTCCTGGATTTGCCGCTGGCCTAGTGGCAGGTACAGCAGCAGCTGGTCCAGAAAGGGGAGTCATCGCCAGGACTGCCGGTGACGCATGCGGCGCGGATTTGAACACCATCTGCGTACAGCAAGTCCGGCGAAAAGACGTTAAAATAAGGTTAAGGGAAGCGATGGCGAGGTCGTCATGAAAGAAAGCAAACTTCTGGGCCAGGCACATGAAGCCGCTTTGCACATCCTGAATGACTGCACCACGCCGTATGGGTTTCGCGCCTCGGGCCTCCCATCCGGTTATCCTCAGGTCTGGGCGCGCGACAGCATCATCACCTCGCTGGGAGCGCTGGTAACCGGTGAATCCCAGTTTATCGCTGCCGCGCGCGCCAGTCTGGTGACACTGGGGCAGTATCAATCGCCGCGTGGTTTGATTCCGCTGAACGTCAACCCGGATACCGGCTACGTCAGCACCGAGAACGCCGGAGCGGTGGATGCCAACCTGTGGTACATCCTGGGCCATTACCTCTATTTTCAGGTGACGCACGACACCGCCTTTCTGCAAGAAGCCTGGGAGCGCATCACCCGAGCGGTGACCTGGCTGGAATTTCAGGACATGAACGAATGCGGCCTGCTGGAAATTCCAGAGGCGGGCAACTGGATGGACCTGGTCGCGGTCCGTTACAACACCCTGTACGACAATGTCCTGTATACGCGGCAGTGCTGGCCTATGAGGAACTCAGCAAGCAGGTTCCCGACGGCACCTCCGTCCACCAACTGGCTGTGGATGCCGCCGGGATTCATGAGCGCATCAACCTGCTCATGTGGATCGACCGCTGCTGGGTCGCAGAGCATTTCGCCGAGCAGCTCGAAAAGCTCAAATCCATCCGCCTGGAATGGTTCATGCTATATCACAACATCGGCACCATCAGCAGCCGCCCCTTCTACCTGCCCTGGGTCGCCTTTCGAGAGTACGGAGATTGGTGCGACACGCTGGGCAACTGCCTTGCCATTATGACCGGCATCGCCGATGGACACCGCCGCCAGCATATCCTGCGCTACATGCTCCAGGTGGACATGGCCGATCCTTATCCCTCCAAGGCCATTCACCCGCCCATTTACCCCGGCGACGACGACTGGCGCGAATACTACCGCAGCCGCAACCTCAACCTGCCCCATCAGTATCATAACGGCGGCATCTGGCCGATGATCGGCGGCTTCCATATCGGCGCGCTGGTGCGGCACCAGTGGACTGACGAAGCCCATAACCTGCTGATCAAACTGGCGAAGGGCAACAAAGAGGGTGCCGATATGAAATGGGGTTTCAACGAGTGGCTGCATGGCACCAGCGGTCATCCGATCGGCTACGATAAACAGGCGTGGTCCGCAGCCATGTACCTGTATGCCGAACATGCCGTCCAGAGCGGCGAACTGCTGCTGTTTGATACCCTCGTGCAAGCCAAACCAGCCGCAGCCGCAGCCGCGGAAAACAATGACTTTTTTATCCGGGCAGGCGGCGGTCCGACCTCGGATTGATGCGCGGTGCACCGCGACGGCCTTGCATCCTGATCCCAATAGACCCTCAAATCGTGGGAGATGTCTATGAGCTAGAGATGGTTCGATCGGTACTCACTTAGTCAATTACAATGGTGATTTGGAGGAGAGAGATGAATCGTATGCGAACGACCCTCGTGCTGGTCCTGATGGCGGTCTTTCTGGTATTGGGCGGCGTCGTGGCGGCACAGGACCCGGTGACCGTCACCTGGGCTTTCTGGGGCAGCCCTGAAGAACTGGCGACCCACACGCAGGTTGCCGACGCCTTCATGGAAGCTCATCCCGAAATCAAGATCGAAATCTGGCACCAACCCTGGAGTGATTACTTCACCGGCATCCAGACGCTGTGGGCATCGGGCGATCCCAGCGTCATCCCGGATATTGCGTTCCTGTCGCCCATCAACAACTATGCGGCGGATGGCGTGCTCGAGCCGCTGGACTCGTATATCGAGGCAACCGGCTTTGACCGCAGCGACTTCTGGCCCGGCCTGCTCGAATATGCCATGTATGACGGCAAAGTGTACGGCTTCCCGCGCGATATTGGCCTGGAAGTGCTGTACTACAACAAAGACATCTTTGACGAAGTCGGGGTCGCCTATCCCGACGATACCTGGACATGGGACGACCTGCTGGCCGCTGCCGAAAAACTGACCGTCGTGCAGAGCAGCGGGCGCGTGTCGCGCTATGCGCTCGGTATGGAAGCGGGCAAGTACCAGCTGTGGGTCGGCCAGAATAATGGCAGCATCCTTGATGACATGTTCACCCCCACTCGCTGCACCCTGGCGGACCCGGAAGCCGTGGAAGCCTTTTCGTTCTTCTCCGGCATGATGGATAACAACTACGCCATGCGCGATGCCAATCTGAGCCAGGCCGGTGGCGACGCCGGAGTATTCCAGAGCGGCCAGGTGGCGATGATCATCCAGAATTCCAGCCGCATCACGGCCTTTAACGAAGCCGGTCTGAACTATGACGTTGCGGTTGTGCCCATCCCCGAAGGCGGCCAGCGGTCGGCGTCGGCTGCGGGCGCGGCCTGGACCATGAGCAGCTTCAGCGACAACAAGGACGCGGCCTGGACTTTCCTGAGCTGGCTCCAGAGCACGGACGGCGGTCAGGCGATCTACACGAAATCGGGTGAGATTCTGCCCGCGCTGCAATCCACTGCCAAGTCGGACCTGTTCCTGGGCGTCGAAGGCAATCCGGAAAACCGCCAGGCATTCATCACCGAGGGCGAGAATGCCAAGGTCGGGCGTGCCGGTCTGTTCCCCGAATGGAACGAGTTGAGCGGCACGATCATCAGCCCTGCCTTGCAGCCCATCTGGGCGGGCGAGGCCCAGCCGGAAGATGTGCTGCCCGCGCTGTGCGAATCGGTCGATGCATTTCTGGCCGAGAACGGTTACGGCGGCAGCTAATCGATCGCAGCTTTCAGGCAGGCAGATCGCTCTGCCTGCCCTGTTTTATGCACGTTCATCCCCATATTGCTGGTATCGCTGAGATGCTCCTGGTGGCACCCGGTTCCTGACTGCCGCCCGACTCGTGGTTTATTGGGTTTCCTGTCTACCGAGTAACTGGAATTACGAGGCATGATTAGACCTTCCGAGCAACCTCCGATGGTAACACCCCGGCCTGACCCCGGCGGTTGGCGACAGAGCGCCGTCGCGCAGTGGCTGGGCCTGGATCGCTGGCGGCCCGATCAGCAGCCCGAAGCCTACCTGTTTCTGCTGCCCAGCCTCATCGGTTTCGCCATTTTCGTGCTGATTCCGATCATCACCTCACTGGGCCTGAGCTTCGTGGATTGGGACCTGCTGACCCCGCCGGAATTCGTCGGCCTGGCAAATTACGTCCAACTGCTGACGCGTGACGAAATCTTTCGAACCGTGCTGGGCAACACCATCTTTTACGTCATCGCCATCGTGCCCGTGCAGCTGACTATCGGCCTGCTGATGGCGGTCGCGCTCAATTCCGGCCTGCGCGGGGTGGGTGTCTATCGGGTCATCTACTTCATGCCGGTGGTCGCCAACATCGTGGCGGCGGCGATGGTCTTCCAATGGCTGTTCAATCAGGATTACGGCCTGATCAGTTCGTGGGTCTGGCAGTTCGCCGAAGCGACCGGCCTGCCGATCCAGCCACCCAACTGGCTGGCCGATGCCTTCTGGTCCAAGCCCTCGATCGCGGCCCTGACCGTGTGGAAAAATGTCGGCTTTACGATGGTCATCTATCTAGCAGGCTTGCAGGGAATCCCCGATGTGCTCTACGAAGCCGCCACCGTCGATGGGGCCAGCGCCTGGCAGCGATTCCGCTACATCACCGTCCCGCTGGTCAGCGCCACGACCTTTTTTCTGCTGGTGATCCAGACCATCGGCGCGTTCCAGTTGTTCGCCGAACCCTACGTCATGACGCGCGTCGGCAGCGGCGGCGAACCGCTGCTGTCCACCCTGTCGATCGTCTACTACATCTTCCAGAACGC
>JAIOHO010000632.1 GCA_019912905.1 Anaerolineae bacterium | reverse complement strand
TTTTTGCGGTGATCACTCGCCTTTTCGGTTATGGGAATATCGTGCCGCTGGCTGTCGGCCTGGGCCTGTCGTCGATTGGGGAGTTTTCGTTCGTGCTGGCACGCGTGGGCCTGGAAAGCGGGGCCATCGAGTCTGACCTCTACTCTCTGGTGCTGACGACGGCGATTGCGACCATGATCCTGACGCCGCTCCTGGCCCAGCTCACTACACCCCTGTACCTGCTGCAAAAGCGCCTGCGCCCCCACGAACCGCTTCAGACCGTGAACCTGCCCCAGGATGGGCTGCACGATCACGTCGTGATTCTCGGTGGTGGCCGGGTTGGTTCCTATGTCGCGCAGGTCCTCAAACGGATGAATCGGGCCTTCGTGGTCATCGAGATGGATCAGCGGCGCGTTGAAGCACTTCAGGCCGAAGGGATGGCGGTGATTTATGGGGACGCCAGCCAGCCCGTGGTGCTGGATACGGCCCGCATCGACCGGGCGCGGCTGCTGCTGGTGACCGTGCCCTCGGCGCTCGTCAGCCAGGCAATTATTGCGCACGTGCGCCAGACCAACCCCGAGCTGCATATTGTGGCGCGGGCCGCGGGCGTCGCAGATCTTCAGGCCTTTCAGAAGCTCGGCGTGTACGAGGTCGTTCAACCGGAGTTGGAAGCCGGGCTGGAAATTGTGCGGCAGGCGCTGCTGCATCTGGACGTCCCCCCGTCGGACATTCATCGCTATACGGATGCCGTGCGCCATGAATGGTACGCGCCTCTGTACGAAGCCCACGCGGATTATCATTTTCTGGCGCAGATGCAAAGTGCCAGCCGCCTGCTGGAGCTGAACTGGCTGACGGTGACGGAGGACAGCGTGCTGACCCGCCAGACGATTAGCGATGCACACATCCGCAGCACGACCGGCGTTTCCATCGTGGCGGTGATGCGTGAAGGGACCTTGCTGACCAACCCGGGCGGCGATCACCGCTTCGAACCAGGGGAGCGCATTGGCGCACTAGGCACGCCGGAACAGTTGGCCGTGTTCGAGCAGATGCTGCGGTCCAGATGACGATTCGGCTGCTGATCGCATTCGTGCTCGGACAGCCTCGATGTTACAATAGCGATAAATTCTGTGCGGATTATGGATGGGAGCAGGACGATGCCGGATTGGGATTCGTTCGAAGCTTTTCTGGCGGAGGTCGAACAGGAAGACAACGCCAAACAACGGCAGGATCTCATCAACGTGCTGCTTCGCCAGCAAACCACCTGGCCCTGGGTTGATGGCCGCCGGGCGACCTTTATTTACTCCAGAATGGGGGTGAGCAGCGCCGCGCTCAATCTGGATACGATCAAAGAAGACCCACCGTTTGTCCCCATGACTCAGATCGAGGGTACCAGCCTGTGGCATGTCACCCGTGAATTCGAACCGGATGACCTGCTGGATTATCTGCTGGCGATTGACGATCCGATGACGCCGCTGGCTCAGGAGAAAAATCTGGTCGAGCGCGTGACCAAACACTGGATGACGGACCCCTTGAACGCGCTCCAGCTCAAGACGGCACAGATCAACGTGTCCGTGCTGCGGATGCCGAAAGCGCGGCCTTTTCCGGATTGGGCGGCGATGCCCGCTGTGCCCCAGGGTGCGATGACCGATCATTTTATCGACAGCGCTCATCTCGGCTTCGAAAATCGCAGGGTATGGATCTACACGCCCCCCGGCTACGACTCCAGCCGTGAGTACCCGGTGCTGCTGCTGATGGATGCGCTGTGGTGCACCGGGCCGCTTCAGGTGCCTGCCATCGCGGACGCGCTGATCAAACACCGGCGGATGGCCCCCGCCATTATCGCCATGATCCAGAGTCCGGTGCAGGAAGATCGCCCGCGTGAGCTGATGTCGAACGACCGGCATGTCCTCTTTCTGCTGACCGAACTGCTGCCCTTTGTGCGCAACCATTACCGGGTGAACCTTCAGGATGTGGGCGTCGGCGGCGTGGATGTCGGCGCGGTGGCTGCGGCGCACGCGGCCCTCAGCAGCCCGGCAGCTTTTTCGCGTCTGCTGATGATTTCGCCGCCGCTGCAAGGGGGAGGCCGTGACGCTGGCGAGGCGTCCCTGTGGAATTATCGCCTCCGCTTTGAAGAAGCCGCGCACCTGCCCCGGCGAATCTTCCAGGCGGTAGGACGCTATGAACACCCGAACCGCTTTCTGAAACCGGCCCGCCAACTGGCTGATGTGCTGCGCCACCGGGACGAAGCGGCATTCAACTATGTCGAGTACGGCAGCGGGCATGGCCTGGTGGGATTTAAGAGCATCCTGCCCGAGGCGCTGGCCTGGGTTTTGCCAGGAGAGGAGGCGACATCTTGAGCGCGGCATTCCAGTTTGATCACGCCATCGTTGCAGTCGCTGACCTGGACGCGGCGACCGCCGATTTTCGGGCGCTGGGCTTCCAGGCCTTTTATGGTGGTCGGCACGCCGATGGCAAAACGCACAATGCGCTGGTGGTCTTCGCCGGCGGCGGTTATCTCGAACTGCTGGCTCCGACGGATGTAAACTTCCTGGCAAATAAGGACACGGTGGATTTAAGCAGCTTTCTCGATTTTGTGGCCCGCGGCGATGGCTGGGCCGGCTATGCCCTGCTGGTGCAGGACATCGACCGGGCCGCTGAAGCGATGCGCGCCCGCCGGTTAAAGGTGACGGGTCCGACGGCCAACGGTCGCAAACGCCCGGATGGTGAACAAATCGCCTGGCGCACGCTGGCGGTAGACAACAGCCGCACTCCATTCTTTATCACCGATGAGACGCCGCGCGTGCTGCGGGTGCCGGATGATGCCGACAAGATCACCCATGACAATGGCGTTACCGCCGTCGACTCGCTGGTGGTGGCGGTGCAGAAGCTTGACAAGGGAGTCGCGCATTATCAGGCGATGCTGGGCCTGGAACCCGGGCCGGGGCCGCACATACCGAGCGCCGAGACTGCCAGCTTCCGATTGGGAGATTTTACCCTGGTGCTGGCTGCGCCGGGAGATTATGACAGCCCGCTGTACGGGTACCTCCGGGATCGTGGGGAAGCGCCGTTCGAGATTCGGCTGCGCACGACCCAGCCGGAGCATGAAGGTCTGTGCAGTCTGAAGCAGTCACACGGTGCGCGGATCGCTCTGATTGGCCCCTAGCACACGCAGCTGACGATCACTGAGGACGGTGCAGATGTGCCCTGTCTTTTGCCCGCTATGCTGAGCCTGATCGAGCAGGTCCGGTCATTTAGGGCCTTGTTATGAATCCTCGCTAGACTCTGGCTGTAGTAATAGCTATCTTATGCTGTTTGCCGCGGACAACCTATGTTGCATTCAGTGTCCCCCGTTTCTGCTTCGCTCCCGATTGTGGCTTTCCCATCGACCCACGCCCATCGTCTTAAATCCATCGATATGCTGCGCGGGGTTGCCATGCTCCTCATGGCCCTCGATCACTGCTCGGTGGCGGCACATGTGAACCTGACCGCCGAAAGTTACGATGGCGTGCGCCCGCAGTTAGATTCCTGGCCGTATGTGCTGACGGGCCTGCTGACTAACCTGGCCTCGGGCATCTTTTTTGCCCTGACAGGCGTGAGTGTCGCCTTCTTCGAAACCAGCCGCCGCAAACGGGGCTGGTCAGAATGGCAGATCACACGATTTCTCTTCATCCGCGCCGGCATCCTGCTGGTCCTGGACCAATTCGTGAATCGATTTGGCTGGTATGTCGGCCTGATGACGTTCGATGTGCTGTCGGCGCTGGCTTTTGCGCTCGTGGTGATATCGCTGGCGCGCCACCTGCCGCTGCGCGTCCTGGCACTGGCGTCACTCGGGCTGTTTCTGGTCTATCCGCTGCTGGTCCAGTGGTTTCCGTATAACCCCGCGCAGCCTTTTTCGGCGATTGCGGCGGTCCTGCTCCAGCATCAACTGGCCTCTGCCCCCGCCGTGGAGTTTCCATTCCTGGGGCGGTTGGCGCTGGTGCTGGCGGGGTATGTCTGCGGGCGTCTCCTTCAGATGGGCAGGATTACCCTCGTGCCGCGCCGCCTGTTCCAGATCGCGCTGGCCGGTTACGCAATCTGGCTGGTTCTGCGGCTGCTGGATGGCTACGGCAATTTTTTGCCGTATCAGTCGGGGTGGCCCTGGTACTACTTCTTCATCGAGAACAAGGAACCGCCGAGCATCACCTTCCTGTTA
>JAIOHO010000631.1 GCA_019912905.1 Anaerolineae bacterium | reverse complement strand
GCCAAAGAAAATCTGGTCGAGGTCGTCATGAAGCTGACCAAGAATTGGGGGACCGACATCGTATTCGAGTGCAGCGGCAATGAGAAGGCCGCAGCCACCGTGTTCGATCTGGTCTGCCCTGCCGGGCGTGTGGTCTACGTCGGGATGCCTGGGCAGCCGATTGCCTACGATGTCGTCGCCGCTCAGGTTAAGGAAGTGCGCGTCGAGCACGTATTTCGTTATGCACACGTTTACCCTCGCGCCCTGGCGCTGATGGGCAGCGGCAAGCTGGACGTAAAGCCGCTCATCACCGACACCTTCACGTTTCAGGACAGCATCCAGGCATTTGACTATGCGCTGCACATGCCGCCCACATCGGTCAAAGTGCAGATCACGGTCGCAAAAGACTGATCCATAAGAGCAACTTCCGCATTATTAAGCAAGAAGCTCATCTGAGGTGGATGAGCTTCTCGGCTGAACCTATTCTCTACTGCACGTTCACAATCGATACCGCTGAACTGGCATCGGACACGTCACTCCGCCCTATGCCCGGCACATGACCCACACTATCAGGAACGGAAGCGCCGTTCGGGGATACCCGGTACGTAATAGTGCTTCAGATTCCGGTAATAGTCGAGCGATTGGGCGGGCTGCTCGTACTCCAGCGGAATCGGCAAGCGAGAAAACGTCTGGAAGTACAACAGGCAGGCATCACGCCACCAGCGGGCTTCCTGCTCCTGAATCCGCAGCAGGTCCTGGACGTGTTCGAATCGGGCTGCATCCACATAGGGCGCAAGCGCAGCCCAGGTCGCTTGCATCTGGCGGACTGATTCCACGCCGTGGTTGTACTGGTAGCACAGCTCATCCCAGAGTGTGCGCCCGGATTTCATCGGATGCTGCCAGGGGACGTGATGAAACCAGAGCAACAGGTTTTCAGGGCAGGTATCAAGATTGCTGATCTGTTCGCGGTAGGGAGAAAAGTACTGGCTCACGGCATCACTGCCCGTCGGCGTGCGGTCAAAGCCCAGACCTCTGGAATCCGCCCGGTGATAGTAGACACACGTCCAGTCGGCGCGGCCCTGATCAACCCACGGTCCGGGACCATAGTGATGCCCATAGGCCATAATATGATGCAGGCCGAGTGGGGTCATATACCGGACGACGGCTTCCCGCGAAGCGAGCATCATCGCCCTGGCGGAACCCACGAAATCCTCGTCATTCGTGAAGGTCATACGCAGCCAGTCGTCCGCGATGTCCTCCGATGAGACCTGATGATCCCAGGCAAGGCGACCGAAGGCGAACCAGTTGGCTGCGGCAAATGGATGACCGCACCAGTTGCGATCCGACCCGATATTCGAAACCCCGGCCATGCCGGACATCGCATGCCCATCAAGGCTGCCATCGACCACATCCGCCACCTGCGAGCCAGGTCCCTGACAGTAGGTGTCGGCGTCCAGCGTCTCCTTATACATCGGCGCGAGATAGGCCAGGTGCGTCGCGTTGCCCAGATATTCCTGGGTGATCTGCACTTCCAGCATTAAGGGTGTTTTGGGCATCGATCCAAACAAAGGGTGATACGGCTCGCGCGGCTGAAAGTCGATGGGGCCGTTCTTGACTTGCAAGAGGACATTCTCCAGGAACGATCCGTCCTGGGGCACAAGATCATTGTTAGCCTGTTTCGCCCGGTCGTCGGGGACCTTGTCGTCATAGACAAACGCCCGCCAGATGACCACACCCCGGTCTGCGGTCAGCGCGCGCGCCAGCATATTGGCACCATCACCGTGAGAGCGATCGTAGTCGTGTGGACCAGGCTGTCCTTCCGAGTTGGCTTTGACGACGAACCCACCAAAATCGGGGATGATGGCGTAAATCTCGTCGGCCTTCTCTTTCCACCACGCCGCAACTTCTACCGCCAGCGGGTCCGCGGTGCTCAACCCGCCGATCTCAATGGGAGCACTAAACCGGGCCGTGAGGAAGACGCGGATTCCGTAGGAGCGAAATAGGTCAGCCAGCGCCGCCACTTTACGGAGGTAGGGCCTCGTCAGGATAAGCGCGTTGGCATTCACGTTGGTGAGCACCGCGCCATTGATCCCGATTGAGGCATTGGCCCGGGCGTAGTCCCTGTAGCGAGGTGCGAGGTAATCCGGCAGTTTGTGCCAATCCCACAAGGAGAAGCCTGCATAACCGCGCTCGATGGTCCCATCCAGGTTGTCCCAGTGATTGAGCATGCGGAACTTCGTTTTGGGGGCGCTGACGATGTGCAGGGTGTCGAGCGGCCTGTGCGTTTGCAGATGGCGCAGAAAATGAAACACCCCATACAGCACCCCGACGTCGGTATTGGCGGCAATGACGATGCAGTCCCGGGTGCGAACCGGCCTGCTTACGATGACAAATCCTTCGTCGCCCACCGGTCCAGGCAACTCTTGCAGCGCCAATTCTGCAATGAGACTCGAACTCCGGGGCGTACCGGCGACCAGGGTGCCATCCTGAACGACCTGCTTCACGACGGGAACAGAGATTTCCAGCAGGCTTTCCAGCGCCAGCGTGAGTTCCTCGCGTGCCACCCGTAAGGTAGGCGAGGAAGCATCAAAGACGACCTGCGTGATCGCCGTCCGGTAGGCCGCAAGAGTGGGCGCGTCGGTGACAGGCGCGTAACGCAGCCAGAGTTCATAGCCATCTTCCGATTTCAGAGGTTTCATATCCATTGTTTATCTCCGAGGTGGCCGCCTGTGGAGGCATGACCTTGCGACTTCCAGGCATAAAACTCACGGCAGAAATGCGCGCTGCTGCGAGGGAATATCGCAGTGAGCGCAATCCCCGATCTGTGATGCAGCGTTGAAATCCGTATCATACTTTGAGGTGCGCGGCCTGCGACCATTGACGGGCTGCACTCACCAGGGCATCCACATTTTCTGCGGGAGTACCCGGCGCGACCCCGCCGCCGAATGAAAGAATGTGTCCCCCACCGGGCGCTCCGGCATCCAGGCATTTCCGCGCCCATTGATAGACGTCCTCTGGCGTCCCACGCACGCCGACATCCAGGGGTGGGACGTTGCCCATCAGAGCGACGCGATGCCCCATCCTGGCTTTTGCGACGTTAATTTCCGTTTCGTGACTGAAGTTGAAGACGTCGAAGTTGGCTTCCGCGAAACTCTCCAGCAGATGTTCGCACGGGGTATCGTTATGGTAAATGCGAATCAGTCCCTCAAACTCATCGAAGATCCGGCGCAGGTGCGGGTGGATGAATTCCTGATAGTGTTTCTTCGAGACCATCCCAACCAGATCATCGAGCAGCATAATGCCTTCTGGCTGCCGCAGTGTATCGAGCTGGGCGTGCAGCCAGCGAATGATCGACGTCGTGATCCTGTCCAGTATTCTCGTAAGCTCCTCCGGCTGGTCGATCAGCGCCATCATCAGGGGCGTCACGCCCATCAGCCAGGATGCCACCGTCATCGGACCGCGCGCGCAGACCATATGGATGCCCAGCCCGTCGGCCTGTAGGCGCTCATCCATGATTTCGTAGAGGCGAATGACGAGCGGCATCAGGCCATCTTCCTGCGGGTTGACCGGCTTTAGCGCCTCCGCCCAGAAGGACACGCTGTCGATGACCGGCTCGACGGCGGGTGGGCGGTTCGCGTAAAAATGCATCCTCGCCCCAAACGCTGAAGGCTCGGCGGCCATGCCATATTCCACCCAGAATCCGGGTATCCAGGCGATATCCGAGAAGCGGGTCAGGAGTCCCTTGTTGATCTCCAGCCAGCGGTCCGGCAGGAGATAATAATCACGCGTGTCCATCTTGGCGTAACCGGCCAGCCAGGGGCTGTCCACAATGAGTGCAACGGGCAGTTCGTCAGTCTCTTTTAGTTGGGCGACCAGCTTGAATCGTTCCCAGGGGGTGCTCATGGCATTTTAATCCTTATTCAATTGCCTGAAATATCCCGATATTAACGCATCACGTCCCGGCCTGCGACAGGACAGCAAGCAGGTTTGCCTCGTTCGCATGTGGCAGTAGAGCATGAATCGGTGTGGCATCTCAGCCAGAGCAATATGCCGAGTGAGGTCAAGCTGAATCGGATTATTGGATAAGGGGCCTGAAGTCAAAGTCGCTGTTTTCCGGGGTTCCCAGCCGCAGCCAGGACGTGCAGTTCAAGTCGACAGGCGGTCTGGTGTGGGCGACAACGCTTCAAGGACCTGAATGAAGCCGGTCAACGCATCCGCGCCCGAGGAATGGCCGTATTCCCGTAACCGCAGCATGGCCGCGTGAATCTGAGCGGAGGACCCGGCCTTAATCAGATCATGCCAGGGCTGAGCGAACTTCCGTTTGCCCGCCATCTTCAGCGATGCAGCCGAGAAGGGTGTGGTGTGCGGCAGTGCGGCCTCGGCAATCCTCGCAGCTTTCACAGGATGTCTCAGGCTTTGCAGGGCGACGATGCAGCCCAGGAGCCAGTCATCCCCTGCGGGCGTGAAGCCCACGCCTTTCCCGGCGAGTGACTCGACGGCGGTCACCAGAGCGAAATCATCCTCGTCGATCAGCGCGCGGGTGGCAGCCAGTGCCGCTTCTGACAAAGTCTTCATAACCTGCTGCTGAAAGGATGCCGCTGAGGTCGTCAAATTCAGATAAGGCTGTGCCAGGCTGTCCACAGAATCGTGCAGAACCCGCCTGCCGAGCCGAACAATTTGAGAAAAGCATATTCCCTGGGGCTGCGGAAGCGTCGCATCCCAGAGGACTGCATCCCGAAAGTCTATCATCAGGCAGGCTGTGTTCAGTTGATGAGACGTGGTGACAACCGATGCTTGTTCCGAAAGAGTCGGCAGTTTCGATAGAGGCAGGACGATACTCAAGGGGCCACAACCGATCGTGGACGTCACGACACTGACGACCCGATTCTGTTCGTCTGCCAGATTCCAGGCGTGATCAAAGCTGTTCAGCACGCGAACACGCTGGGCGTCACGGAGCCACCTCTGGACATCCTCCGTCATCGAAACTGCCCTATACGTGATCTGACTTACCACGTAGAGATCGCTTTGAATGCATCCGCAAAACAGCGGTATGGAGCCTCGACAATCCCGGCCCCAACCATGCCGATGCCCGGCTCCTTGTGGGCGATGCCGGTGTTCAGGTGCGGCAAAATACCGGTTTCCATCACCAGCCGCACATCGATGCCGACCGGCGTTCCCCGAAATTCCAGTGCGGGAATCGTGAATTGGGTGTGCTCTGCGAAACAAATTTCGTACATCTGGATTGTCGCCGTCAATGCATCCTGTGCCGTCCCGCCGACGAAGCGAGCAATCGCCGGAGCAGCCGCCATCGCAAAGGCCCCAAATCCTACGGTTTCGGTGATGGTGCTGTCGCCAATGTCCGGGTTGGCATCTTCCGCGCTGAATCCTGAAAAATACAGGCCCTCGATCCTGCCGGATGGCGCTGTAAACCAGCGCTGCGGGTCGCCTGAAATGCGGATGCCGAAATCGGTTCCGTTACGGGACATGGTGGTAACGATGGTCGCACCCTCGATTCCCTCCGCAGGGAGCGCCATCGCTTTGGCAGCAGACATCGCCAGATTCAGGAAAAAATGATCGTTCTCACCGATGAACTCCATCACCTGCGCCAGACGCTCGCGATCATGACAGGTTCGGGCCAGCGCCGGGCCGAGGGCGCGCAGCAGGAGTGAAGTCGCCGCCCGATTACGATTATGGCAGTCATCGCCCATGTGCAGCGCCTGAGTGACGAAGCTGCGAATATCGAGCGGGCCATGCTGCACCAGGGCATCCGCCAGCACCGGGTACAGCACCTCGACCATCCAGTGGAGGCGGGCATACACGTCATCGCCATACGCCCCGTAGCGCAGCACGCGCCCCAGCCCTTCATTCAGGGTGCTGTAGGTCGTGAAGGGTTCATTTTCCACGATCCATACGGGCATGGAGGGTGACAGGATTCCCGCCATCGGCCCAACCGCGTGATAATCATGGCAGGGCGCAAATGTGATTTGGCCCCCGGCGGCCAGGGCTTCCGCCTGCTGTGGGAGGTCTGCCAGACCTTCATAGATCAGCGCCCCAATGACCGCGCCGCGCATCGGCCCGCACATGCGGTCCCAGGTAATGGGTGGACCGGCGTGCAGAATGGTTCGTTCGCCGAGACCGGGAATCACGCCGCCAGCAAGTCCCAGGCCGGTCAGCATGGGACGACTCTGCATCATCCGCCGGACCGCCTCATGATTCGCGTCCTCAATCGACACACCCGCCGAGGTATGCGTTTTGAGCGGGACGACAGGAGGCGACCAGTCTACCTCAATCACGGATGCACCCTGCTGCCGCAGTCCTTCCGCAAAAGTCGATAGACCGATGCTGATGACCTTCAAAGGACGCTCGAAATCAGGATAATCTGGCGGTGTCACGCTGCCCCCCTGCAAGGTGTGCCGCGAATTGAGACGCCAGCGCGTTGCTTTCCAGGACAACTGCGCCGGCAGCTTCAAACAATGTCCTCTGCCGAGCAAGATTTTGACGATCATCGTCCGTGCCCGTGATGGACACAATCACAGGCAGATGCTCCGCCGCACGTGCGATCGCTGGCGCAAGATCGTCTGCCGGATCGGGATGTGCGCCGTAGCCGATGACGACATCCATCTGAATGGCAGCCACCAGGGGATCCGCCGCTTCCTTCAGCAAGCGCTGAATGCGGAGTTCATTGTCGATCATCGGGTGTGGGCGTCCGACCGTAAATTCTTCGTCTCCCAGATCGATTGCGCTGTGCGCCTGACTATGCTGCGAATCCTTCAACTGGTAAGCCGGATTCAACGGGGCATTCGACCAGACATCGCCGACACAACCAGACCAGATGCCAATGGCTTCTTCGCAGAGTGTTCCACCTCCAAACAGTCCACGCAGATAGAGGCGCTGCTCCGGCAGGTTGGCGCGCCATTCCGCAGCACTCAGGGCTAACGCCGCCAGTTGCTGGGTATACTGCTGGCGTGCCTGTCCGACATCGCCGCCAGTTGCCAGCGCGTGTGCAATGACCGCCGCTTCGTGCAGCGTGGAGGTGACATAAACACCCTCTGGGGCCGTGGATAACTCGCGTGACATAAAAATCACGACGGCGGGTTTGCGGCCTGCGGCGAGCTGTTCGATGACGGCGCTGGCAATTCGACGGGATGGCAGTTTTGAAATCGCCACGATGACGTCGGTATCACGCTCCTGCTGCAAGAACTCGACCGCCTGGACCGTCATGATGCCGTCGATCTCGTCAGAAAGATCGCGCCCCCCTACCCCAATCGCCTGAGAAATACCGGTTCCCTGCTTTGCCAGCAAGGTGCTGACTTCTTGCAGCCCGGTTCCCGACGCCGATACGATCCCGACCTTACCGCGCGGAACCACATTGGCAAAGCCCAGGCCGGTACCGCTGAGGAATGCCGTCCCCGCCCCCGGCCCCATCACAAACAGGCCGTTCTGAGCCGCATACGTCTTTAGCGCTCTTTCATCCTGAAGGGGCACATTATCGCTGAACAGGAACACATGCAGGCCGCTGTAGAGTGCTTTCCAGGCTTCAGCGGCAGCATATTCTCCCGGTACAGAAATCACGGCCAACTGCGTGTCAGGCTGCATTCGCCGCGCACTGCGTAAGCTGCGGGGCGTGGGTGCCTGCGGATCATTGCCACCGGACGGCTTCGCAGACAGCAGGCTGTCCATTTTTTCGATCGCAAGCGGCAGCATCGCTTCAGGCGCATCAATCATGACGATCAGATCTACGGGCTGAGCGGATTGCGCCGCTTCGTTCAGCTCCGTCATCTGTCCCAGAAGCTCTTTGTTAGCCTCCGTCCCCATCACAAGGGCTGCGTCATGGACTCCTTCAAGGCGGCGCAGTTCACGCGCCACTGCCATCAGCAAAACAGAATCCGCATAAAACCCTGACCGCACACTGAAATGGATTGCCAATTTGACTTCCTGGCTCTTTATACACTGGGCAGCTTCAACTGCCGCCGGGCGAAACGCAATCTGAGGCAGCCCGCCCGATTCTCCAAAGCAATATGCCCACATCCTGATTATGGGCTGCCATCCCCAGGGCAACATTAGCCACTTGTCGCCAAAATCCGCCGCAAATCTTAGCGATTGTATACAATGTTTGACGAATTTATTTCCTTCTATACTTGGCATCAGAAACCCACAAAATCTCAAACAAACGAAATGAGCTTAAGAATGCCTTTTGAGTTATTTGTGAATGGAACCCTGATGCGCGGCCTCAAGCTCCAGGCCAACATGGGCACTTCAGAACTGCTCGGCGAATTCCGCACGGAACCACGTTACCGTGTGCACTCCATCGACGATATTCACCCCGGTATGTATCGCCTGCGTGAGGGCGAAGACGGCGGTGTCGCGGTTGCAGGAGAGTTGTATTGGGTGGACGAAAACACCTGGAAAACGATCGAAACTGGTGAACCCCCCAACCTCTACCGGGGGCGGATCGTACTGGAAGATGGACGTGAAGTGTATGGCATTCTCTATCCGCGCGAACTGGCAGAAGGACGCTACCCGGACATCTCTGAATATGGCGGTTGGCGTGAATACATGGCAAGCAAAGAGGTGGAGTCGTAACCATGCCTGTGGTGAACGCACAGCCCTACGCGTTCGAGTTTGAGCCGGAAACGACGGCGCTCCTCATCATCGATATGCAGCGCGACTTTCTGGAGCCTGGCGGTTTCGGCGAGATGCTTGGCAATGACGTGTCCCAACTGCGTACCGCCATCGAACCCATCCGCGACGTGTTGGACGTGTTTCGACACCACGGGATACCCGTGATTCATACACGCGAAGGTCACCGCCCGGACTTAATGGATTTGCCGCCAGGCAAGCGGAAACGCGGAAATCTAAGCTGTGGCATCGGCGATGTGGGACCGATGGGGCGAATCCTGGTGCGGGGTGAGGCGGGCCACGACATCATCGACGAACTGCGGCCCCTACGCAATGAACCGGTCATCGACAAACCGGGCAAAGGAAGTTTCTACGCGACGGACCTCCAACCGATCTTACAGAATGGCGGCATCCAGAGTCTGATCGTGACCGGAGTCACCACCGAGGTGTGCGTACACACCACCGTGCGCGAGGCGAATGATCGCGGCTATGAATGCCTGGTGCTGACAGACTGCGTGGCCTCTTACTTTCCAGAATTTCAGCGCGTCGCTCTGGAAATGATTGCGGCCCAGGGCGGGATTTTCGGCTGGACAGCCCCGTCCAAAAATTTGATCGCGTCCTT
>JAIOHO010000630.1 GCA_019912905.1 Anaerolineae bacterium | reverse complement strand
ATTCCAGGCCGGAGCGCGTGTGATGCTGATCGGCGGCAGCGCCAACGAAGGCCCGCCCATGACGATCCAGCGCAGTTTCGGCCTGGCGAGCTTCCCCGGCAATCCCAATTCGACTCCGCCCTCTGGTTCGCTGCTTCCGGGCGGCACTGCCGGGCTGGAGGTGCAGGGCTTCGCCGTCAGCGCAGGCACGCGCGAACCGATGCTGGCCTACGAACTCGCCAAATTCTTGACGAACAGCGCCGAAGTCGCCACGCAGTTATTCGGTTCCACCCCGGCGCGGCGCAGTCTGGTCGGTATGGAACCAGAATCCACGGGTGAACGCTCCGGCCCGGGCCGTGGCTTCCGGCTGGCAAGCCTGAACTTTTCGCCAGAAGCTCAGGCCGTGATTGACCAGGGCTTTGAACACGCATTGCCGGCCAGAGAACTGTTTTTTGTGGATTATATCAGCCGCGCATTTTCGTTGATGCAAGATGAAGATCTGGATGCCCAGTCCGCGTTACAGCAGGTGGAAGCTGAAGCAGTCGCCAACCTGAATCATGCAGCGGATTTGCGTCCGGAAATCGTTATATCGGTCGCTACACCGGCCCCAGAAGTGGCGCTGGCCCCCGGTGAAATTGCGCTGAACTTTGGTGCCGCGTCATTCATCAGCCCACTACCCAATCAGGATCGCTGGCAGCAGATCATCGACCAGTTCGTCGCCAGCGATCCCGAAATCGGGCAGATCAACCTGAACACAGATCTAAACCTGGACCTGGACAGCATGGCCGAGCAAAACGACTGCTTCTACCTGCCAACCAACGCCGTATCCAGCGGCAGTCTGTCCAGCGTGATCAGCCTCGATCCGTTCATGGACGCCGACCCGCAGTTTGATCAGGCCGACCTGATCGGCGGGGTGATGCAGCAGGTGCGTTTCGATAACCGCACCTGGGCCTATCCGCTGGCGATTCAGCCGGAAGTGCTGCGCTATAACCCGGACCTGTTCACCCGCGCAGGCGTGCCCCTGCCCGATCAGGGTTGGACGACGACCCAGTTTGTCGATGCCCTGCACGCCCTGAAATCCACACCGGACGACCCGGCCCCGTTTATCCCGCGGGATTTCACCGGCCAGTACCTGTATGCGTTGATTACGGCGTTCGGCGGCGTGCCCATCGACAACCGCACGAACCCGCCCACGATCGACTTCACCGACCCGGCGACCGTGGATGCCATCCGGCAGGTCCTGGATCTGGCGAAAGACGGCTACATCGACTACACCGAACTCGGCCAGGGCGGTGGTGTCAATATCAGTCTGGCGGTCGGCAGCGAAGAAGATACGGACCCACTCTACACCCATACACTGGGGGCGTTCAGCTTTTTCACACGGTTGAATCGGGAGGGGCAAACTGCCACAGACCGCTACCGCTACATCACCTACCCGCGTGGCAGCCAGCATACCCCTATTTCCTTCGACCTCAGCACGGCGTATATCAGCACCAACGCTGCCAACCCGGATGCCTGCTACCGCTGGATTCGGGAACTCGCGCAGCACGCGGACCTGTTCTCGGCAATGCCGGTGCAGAGATCGCTGATTGACGATCCGTCCACCGCACCGGAACTGGCTGGGTTGTATCACCAGATCGACACCATCCTGAGCGATCCGGCCACTATCATCAGCCCATCGGTGCTGCGAACAGGGGGCGGCAGCATCTGGATGCAGTTCTGGCTGCGGCGCGCATTCGACCGCTATGTGCTGGAAGATGCCGATCTGGACGCAGAATTGGCCGAGGCGGAGCAGTTCACGCGCGACTATGCACAGTGCGCCGCCGAGATTCCGCCCACCAACCCGACCACACCCGAAGATCAGCTCGCATATTTCCAGCAGTTCGGTGCATGTGCCCATCAGGTAGACCCGACTGCGGGATAAATACACGACAGCCGGGGGCAGTGCCGTCTCATAGTTGTACGGATGAGCCTGACCCGGCTGGACCGAAAACTGTAACCCTTGAGGATTGACCTGAGCGACAACAAACCTTTATAGTACGGCGGGAAGAAAGTCTGTTAAATCACAATGTTTCGGTTTATCGACACGCTGCTGTTCACATTTGAGCGCCTGCGCCAGCATGGGGTGCTGGTCATCTGGACCCTTATCGGTCTGGCGACAGCGGCCACGCTCGCGTTGAGTGTCATGCTGTACATTGACGCGGTGAATACCGGCTTGCTCGAATCCCGCCTCAGCAACCCACCCTACGCGTTCCGTTTTCGTTACCTGGGCGCATGGGAAGGCAATATTACCCAGGCCGATGTCACCAGCGCGACCGCCGTCATCGACCGGGCTTTCGCCGACACCATTGGACTTCCGGTCGCCCGCAGTGTCACCTATGCGCGCGGCCCAGCCTGGACCCTGCGCCTGCCAGACAACCAGAACCTGGGGGCGATGAACATCGGCACCCTTCACGGAACCGAATCCCAGATGCTCGTGACCAGCGGTCAATGGCCGCCGGAGGCCGCTACGAGCGCCGACGATCCGATCCGGGTGATGGTGTCCGAAAAGATGCTGTTCAATATGGGCATCGAAGTGGGTGATAAGCTGACGGCCATCATGCCTGGGCGTGACCCCGTCGAACTGCAAGTGACTGCTCTGTGGCGTCCGGTCGATGAGCGCGACCCAACCTGGATCTTCCCGCCTAAATTTTTCGATGAAGTCCTCCTCGTTCAGGAAGCCGACCTGTGGCGCATGCTGGATAGCATTGAGCGTCCAGTCGAGGAAAGCGCCTGGTATCTGCTGTTCGACGGCAGCGAAGTGCGCACCTCCGATGTCAGCGGCCTGCTGGGAAGTATTGTCGATGGCGAGCGGACGGTCATCACCGCCCTGCCCAGCACGCGCATGGATGTATCGCCGCGCGATGGGCTGAATGCCTTCAACCAGGATGTGAGCCTGCTCACGCAGCAGTTGGTGATTATGGTGCTGCCAGTGGGCGGGCTGGTGCTGTACTTTGTGGCGCTGGTGGCCGGGTTACTGGTCAGCCGCCAGCAGAATGAAGATGTCACGCTGCGCAGCCGGGGGATGAGCCGCCGGGCCATCCTCAGCATCCACTTCCTGATGTGGCTCATTTTGGCTGGCATCGCCCTGGCGATCGGCATAGCGCTCTCGCCGGTCGTGGTGCGCCTCGTCGGGCAGACCACCTCGTTCATGCGCTTCAATGCGACCACGCCGCCGCTCCAGATCATGTTCACGCCGCAGGCGCTGGCTGCCGGTGCCATCACCGCCCTGATCGCGGCGTCCAGCGGACTGCTGCTGGCCTGGCGTACGACGGGCAGCACGATCACCAGCTATAAACAGCAGGTGGGGCGTGCTTCGCGGGCCTGGTGGCAGCGCATGTATCTGGACGTGCTCGTCATGATTCCGGCGCTGTATGTCCTCTATACACTGTCCCGCCAGGGTGGGCTGGTCGCCAGCGCTGACGATCCATTCAGCGATCCGCTCACCTTTCTGGGGCCGACTCTGTTTTCGCTGGCATTTACGCTCTTCTTCCTGCGGCTGTGGCCGATTTTGCTGCGCCTGCTGGCGCGCGTGATCGCCTTCGGACGCGGCGTCACGCTGCTGATGGCACTGCGCGAACTGACGCGTTCTATCGGGCGCTACCGGGGTACGCTGCTGATGATGTGCTTTACGCTCAGCCTGACCGGGTTCACCGCTTCGATGGCAAGTACGCTTGACCGCAGCCTGGAAGATTCGGTCAATTATCGCGTTGGGGCCGATCTGGTGATTGTTACGGTGACGGACGCTCAAACCGAGCAGGTCGAGTCGAGCGATACCAGCCAGCAGCCGACCTTAAGCGTGGTAGGCTACAATGCACCGCCTGTGGAAGATCTCCTCAAAGTACCGAATATTTATGAGGTGTCCCGGGTGGGGCGTTATTCTGCCCGACTGAGCATCCCCGGCCAGCGGCTCGATGGTGTGGCTCTGGGCGTGGATCGCGCGACGATGGCGGCGGTTACCCGTTTTCGATCTGACTACGCGAAGGATAGCATCTCGGACCTGTTCAACCGACTGGCCGGTCAGCGCGACGGCGTGCTGATCAGCACTAGGACGGCGGTGGACTACAACCTGCTCATCGGCCAGGAAGTCACCTTGCAGATCAACGCTCTGGGCGAATGGTACGAAACGAAGGTGCCCATCGTCGGCGTGCTCGATTTCTTCCCGACACTCAACCCTGCCGACGGCTTCTTTGCAGTCATGAATATCGACCCGATCTTCGAACTGGCGGGGACACCGCTGCCGTACAATGTCTGGTTGAGTCTGAAGCCGGGTGCAGATGTAGCGGCGGTCAAAGCGGCGGTGCGCGAAATCGGTTTCCCGGTGCTGGAATGGCAGGACCCGGCGACCGCACTCGCCAAGGCCCAGGCATCCCCATCCCGCCGAGGGGTGCTCGGTTTCCTGTCGGTCGGCTTTGTCGCCTCCATCACCCTGACGCTCATCAGCGCCATTATCCAGAGCACCGCTTCATTCCGCGCCCAGGTGACTCAACTGGGTTCGCTGCGGGCGATGGGTCTCGGCGGCCTGTCGGTAGCGGTTTATCTGATCATTCTGCAAGGGATGATCGCCGGCAGCGGCATCCTCAGCGGGACATCCATCGGGCTGGCGACAACCGTGCTGTTCTTACCCCTGCTGGATTTCAGCGGCGGCCTGCCGCCCTATCTGGTGAGGGTCGCCTGGAACGATATTGCCCTGGTGTACGCCGTCTTCGCGGCGGTACTGGTGATCGTCACCTTCTTTATCACCCTGATGCTGGGCCGGGAAAGCCTATCCACCATCGTCAAACTTGGCGATGCCTGAAACGGAGAGCTTAGATCTCATGCTTCGTACTCGATTCCGATGGCACCGTCTCCTTCAGCGTCTGATGGCTGTGGCTCTGCTCGCGCTGATCGCTGCCGCCTGCGCATCCCAACCGGAAAACACGCCCGGCGGAAATCCCCAGGCGCAGGAAGCCGCATCGACGTCTACGCCAATTCCCACAGCTCCGGCAGTGGCCCGACCCACCTATCTGGTGCAGCGCGGCGATGTCCAGGAAATTCTCGAATTCAGCGGGCGCTGGCAGCCCCGTGACCAGGCTGCCCTCTCCTTCGAGATTGCGGGCACCGTGCGACAGGTGACGGTCCAGCGCGGTGATACGGTGACAGCCGGGCAGCTGCTGGCCGATTACCAGATCAATGATCTCGAAGACAGCCTGGCGTCGGCTCAACTGGAACTCGAAACCGCAATTGCTAACCTCGCCAGCGGCTCCGAGGGCGAAACCGAATCGGTTGCCAACGCCGAAATCGCCCTGGCAAATGCCCGCCTGAGCCTGGAAAATACCAAGGCACAAAGCCCCTGGACGAGTGTCGCATCAGCGCGTTTGCAGTTGGACGAAGCCAAGCGCAACCTCGAC
>JAIOHO010000629.1 GCA_019912905.1 Anaerolineae bacterium | reverse complement strand
GTTCGACACGCTGACGATTTATGCCACGCTGAAAATCTATAATGCTCAGTCGGGGACCCAACTGACCGCGCAGTGGGAATACGAGAGCAGCGAGGTCTACCGTGACAGCATTTCACTCTCGCGCAGCGCATCGGAAATCTGCGTCTGGCTTTCGATGAGCCAGACCGATGTGGAAATGCGGCCCGGCAGTTGGACGGTGCGGCTGTTTGCCGACGGCACACAACTTGAGTCCCCGGTAGCCTTTACGATTCGAGAACCAGATGCGCAGATGACCGAGGGAGGATAAAGGTCGTCTTGGTGGAATAACCTGAGCATGGTACTATATTGCCGCTGTGTGGGGATCAGGGAGTGTGCGTGTTTTGAAACAGTTGGCCTGCTGGGTGATAGTGTTGGCAGGACTGAGTCTGCCTGTACGAGTGATGGCTCAAACCAGCATTCCTTCGCCGACGCCTCAAATCAGCGTGGTCACTCAGCCTGATATTTATGTCCGCGGTGGGCCGGACCGCACCTACGTTCCGGTAGGCAGCCTCGTCGCCGGTGACCTGCTGCGACCGGTTGGGCGTAACGAATCGTCGACGTGGGTCCTGATTGCTTACAACACCGGTTTCGGCTGGATTCGCCGGGATCTGGCGTTCTGGATCGAAGATATTGAAGCGCTGCCAATTGTCGATTCCACGAATTTGACTCCGAGTCCACTGCCCGGACCTGACACCGCCACCCCATTCTATCCGACACCAACGCCCCCCAAAAACTGGGTTCAGGTCGGCGGGGAAGGGGCCTTTGTGCGCGCGGGTCCAGGCCGTACGTATCTGCGCCTGGGCACCCTGCATGAAGGCGACACCATCGACGAGCCGGTTGGCCGCAATGAGGACGGAACCTGGATCTTGTTCCGCTTCGACGAGGGTTTCGGGTGGATCGCACGGAATCTCGTTTTCTGGACGGATGACCTGGATCGCCTGCCGATTCTGTCGGAGGATTCGCTGACGCCGACGGCCACGTTTACGCCCAGTGCCAGCCCGACCATCACGCCGACGCTGACGGATACGGCAACTTCAACGGCGACTCTCACAGCGACACCGACTCCGACCACGACTTTCACCGCGACGATCACAGCCTCGGCAACGCGGACAGCCACCTTGACAGCGACCGCTTCGGCCACCCTTACGCCAATGCCGAGCCGTACCCCAACATGGACTCCGACCGCGTCGTCCACGTGGACTTCCACGCCAACGGCCACACTCACGAACACGGCGCTCCCAACCACGACCGCTACCGGAACGGATACGCCGCATCCCACCGCAACTGCCAGCCGGACCCCCGCACCGACGCTGACAAGCACTCCAACCACGACCTCAACCGACACTCCGAGTCCGACGCCGTCGGCCACGGAGACGGCGACTCCGTCTGCAACCGCCAGCAGCACCTCCACCGCGACTGCGACGGCCACAGCGACCCAGACGGCAAGCCCGACCAATTCCGCCACGCCCACTCTGACTCAGACGCTGCTGCCGACTGCCACTGCTACGTCCAGCCCGACCCGCGCGCCAAGCGCGACTTCGACGCCGACCCCAACTGCTACACTGACGAACACGGCCACGCCTACTCTGACTCATACGCCGCTGCCAACTGCCACCGCAACACCCAGCCCGACCCGCACGCCAAGTGCGACTTCGACACCGACCCAAACGGCGAGCGCGACCCATACGGCTACGCCCACTCTGACTCAGACGCTGCTGCCGACTGCCACCGCTACGTCCAGTGCGACCCGCACGCCAAGTGCGACTTCGACGCCGACACCGAGTCCCACCGCGACGATGGTGCCTTCTGAAACAGTCACTCTGACCCAGACGCCGACGCGTGCGGCTGCGATTCTGGCTGCGGCGGCGACCGATAGCGCCACGCCAAAAGCTACCGCTTCCGCGACATCAACCCCTACGGCTGTCCCCACAGCGACGCGAACGGAGACACCTGCGCCCACCATGACCGCGACGGCCACTGCTTCGCCTACGCTTGAGCCGACTCACACGCCTTCATTCACGCCCACGACCACCCTAACGGCGACGCTGACCCATACGCCACTGTCTACCGCTACGGCGACCATGCGGTCCACTGAGACGGCGCCGCCCACACTGACCGATACACCGACTATTCCAGCGACCAACACCTTGAGTCCCACACCGCTGGCGACGGATACGGCACAGCCCACGATTACAGCGACCGCAACAGAAACCCCTCTGGCCGTCCCGGAGACTACATCGCCTCCAGCGACCCTGATCCCGCAGCTGCCCGAATCAGAAGGTGGGGGTAGCGCGGGTATTCCCCCGGAAGCGCTCGTTGGCGGCCTGGCGCTGGCGGCAGTCATCAGCTATGTGGCGTTCTATTTGCGGGGGGTCGCTGCGGTCGATCGCTATGCCCGGGGATTTGTCGTCGAGGAGTGCCCGGTGTGCCGGCAGGGGACCCTGACGGTCGAGTCTCGTTCTTTCCGTCTGCTGGGTATCCCGAGACCCCGGCGCATCGTGCGCTGCGATCACTGCCGCTCGGTGCTGCGGGAAACCGGGGAGCGGCGCTGGCGTTACGCGGTCGATCGCGCGGCCAATCCGGGTCTTTATGAGCGCTATAACGGGCGTGAATTGGATGAAGACCAATTCGTAAAACTGATCAATCAGCCGCCCTCGGCACAACCGAAATCACCCGTGGAACCACCGACGTTTATTGACCATGACGAACCCTAAATTTGTCAGATATGCCTGCCTGCTGGTCCTCGCCTTAAGTGCCTGCCAGACCGCGGAGCGGGCCACGCCCTTTGCCATCACGATCGCCCCGACGGAATCGGCACGCATCGCCGTGCAGAGTTCGACATCTGTGCCGACCGCCGACCTATCGACGCTGACGCCGACGCCCACAGCCACCGCGACAGTGACGGATACGCCTACTCTCACCCCCACGGCTACGGCAACCCGGACCGCGACGCCGACGCTCACCTACACGCCGAGCGCGACGGTTGAGATCGGTGCCCTGCCGACTAAAACCGGCGATGTGGTGCAGGGACCGCCGACCTGGACGCCGCCACCAGACAACCCGGCAGTACAGATTGCCGATCATTACCGGTTTGCTCGGCCAATCTCCGATGGTGGGGTGAACTGGGCGGACCGCACTTATCCCTATGGCGGCACCTCAGGCGGACGTTTGCAGGTGCATCACGGGATCGATCTCGTCAATCCGACCGGAACGCCCGTGCTGGCTGCGGCGGATGGCAAGGTCGTGTTTGCCGGTAACGACCTCTCGAACCAATTTGGCGCACACACGAATTATTATGGCAACCTGGTCGTAATCCAGCACGATGCGCCGTCTCCAGAAGGGCTGCCCGTGTTCAGCCTATATGGGCATCTCGACCGGGTGGAAGTGGACAACGACCAGCGGGTCGCGCGCGGCACCGAAATTGGCAAGGTCGGGGCTTCGGGAATCGCCTTTGGGCCGCATTTACATTTTGAGGTGCGGGTCGGCAACCCCTTTGATTTTGGCGCGACACGCAACCCGGAATTGTGGGTTTATCCCTTTGCCCGGTTTGGCACACTGGCCGGGCAGGTGACGGACGCCAGCGGCACGCTGCTGCATGAAGCGACGCTGCAAGTACGTTCGACCGATATTCAGCGCTATGCGTTTACCTATGCCGATGACTCGGTGAACGGCGATCCGACCTTCGCTGAAAACTTTGCGCTCGGTGATTTGCCTGCGAATTATTATGAAGTCTCGGTGACGGACAATGGCCGCGTTCGCTTCCGCGAAACGGTGTATGTCTACCCCAATCGGACCACCTGGATTCAAGTTCAATTGAAGCCATAGGGCCTACCGGGTTTTCCGATAGGCCCGTGACTACCGCCTTAGTTCTGGTAAACGCGCAGCGTAACCTGAAGCTGATCGCCGGGGATATTATCGACGCGCAGGACACCGCGATTTCCATCTGCCGTGATCACGCCGATGATGGTGTTCTGATTCATCGAGGTGCGCGATATCGTGCTCTGGTTGATGATGCCCACATTGATGAGGTCCCAGTGCACCGTTTCCAGAGTGACATTCGGGATGATGCCGAGTTTTGCGCCGAAGAGCGCATCCAGCTTGGCACCCGAGCCGCTGCCATTCCAGTTGACATCGCCCTGGACGCCATTGCCTTCCAGATCCAATGTGTCCCCCGGATTGAGCGCTGCGGTCGTCTGCCGGATGATGGGCTTATCGACGCCGTAACTGAGGGTAAATGCGCTGTTATTGCCTTCACCCGGCCCCTCTGCCACCTCGTTATTGAGATCGGCCACGATGATGACGGTGTAAAAGCCGGTATTGCTCAGAGTGCCGTTGAGCGTGGTGGTGACGGCCTGTCCAGCAGCTAGGCCCGGGATGTCCGCGGCGGTATAGACGTTGTTTGGGGGGAATGTGGCTGCGATTGCGAAGTGCCCGGCATTGCTGTTGCCACGATTGCGCACAACCACATTGGTGCTGAAGTTCTGGCCGACGATGATGGGCGAAGGCGAGACAGAGGCGGATTCGATGACGATGTCGGCTTCCTGCGGTGGGGCAGGAGTGGCTGTGGAAGCGGGAGTGGGCGTCGGCGGCGAATCCACGATGGGCACTGTGTTCAGATCACCGAAAATGTCCATAATCCCGGCAGACATCCAGCCCTGGCGACCTCGAAAATCAATCACGACCCAGGTGTTGCCGCGGCTGGCCCCGAGGACTCGCACAGTTTCGCCTTCGTTCAACTGCCCGAGGACTTCAAACTGTATGCTTGGCCCGCTGCGGACATTCTGGAATGGACGGCCTGTGACCGTTGCTACCACACCATCCGGGGTTGCGGTGGGCACGGCGGTGGCAGTGGCGAAAGTGGAGGGAGGTAGTTGGCCGCCTTCCACTTTGACTCCACCGGCATAGCGGGCCGCCACCTGGGGCACCCCGTATTCGTTGATGCGGATTACGGCGACATTGTTGCTGGTTTCACCAGCACTCAGTTGAGCGGGCCGCAGCATGCCCTGCACCCCTTGAACGTTGTCCAGGCTGCGCAGATTGGTTTGTAAATCGCCGGGTTGACCGATGGCGGCGGCCAGCAATTTGACGGAGTCGTAGCTGGCGGCAGCGATGGCATCAGGGATGAGGCCGAACATGCGCACATAGCCCGCCAGAAATTGATCGCTGCTGGCGTCCGTGGCGGTGTACGGCCAACTGGTGGTCGAAAGCAGGCCGCTGCGCAGCGTCACCGGGACCAACGGAGCAAAATCAGGGCTGTTCGCCTGATCGTAGGCCAGCCTGCCCGCCCAACCGGATTGGCGCAGCAGCGTAAACAATTCGCTGGCAAGCTGCCCATCCCCATAGACGACGGCGACCTGTGGATTGCTCTGGACCAGCGTGGTGACCAGGTCGGTCACGCGCGATTGCAGGAGCAGGGTTTGTGGACTGACGCCCAGCGCCTGGAGTGAGCTGGAAAAGCCGACGACGTTGTCCGTGCTCTCGACATCCAACTGCACCACGGCGATGCTGCGCAGATTCTGATCGTTCACCAGATAAAGCGCCAACGCCTGACCCTGAAGAATCTGGGCAGCACGTGATCGAAACAGCCGATCAGTGGTATCGGTCAGCAGAATACTGTCATTGGTGGCCGGTGTCAGCACGGGCACGTTCAGGCCCTGGAGCTGGCCCAGACCACCCAGCGCCTCGCTGTTGGTTTGCGGCCCCAGCACCGCGATGGTGTTGGCCTGGTTGATGTTCGCGACCGCTGTATCCAGGTTGGCACCGCCATTCGTCGATTGTACGATCAGTTCGAGGCGAAAAAATGTGCCATCTGCGCCGCGGACGCCGCCCGCGTTATTGATTTCTTCCACTGCCATCTGCGCGCCCCGTGTGATTGAGCCGGACGCGCCTTCGAGCACGCCGATTCGGAATACCGGCTGCTGGGCAAACGCAAGCTGGGTCGCCAGAATAATCAAGACGATGAAACCGAATCTCCATAATCGCAATCGTTTCATGAACTGCCCTCCGTGTAATTGGCACTAACCAATGGTTCATCATTGTTATGTTCTATTCTACACGCAGTTGAGCGTGCCGACTTGAATTTCACCCCTCAAGCGACTATACTTGCTTAACATTTGAGCCTGAGTTGGTCCTGAGGTAATAGCTGACTCATGCAGAGAGAACGCGTCGCAGACGATATTTATGTCTTTACCAGCGACCTCTACGCGCAGGTGACTGCCAGCGTGATCGTGACATCTGAAGGTGCGGTACTGGTGGATACCCTGGTTTACCCGGAAGAAACCCGGCAAATCAAGCGGTTTGTCGAGCATCGCCTGGGCCAGAAAGTGATCTACATCATCAATACCCACTTTCATGCCGATCATACGACGGGCACCTGTTTCTTTGAGAATGCTCATGTCGTGAGCCATGCGTTGTGCAGGCGTCTGCTGCATTTGCGTGGGCGAGAGAGCCTGGAAAGAGCCAGATTGACCTCCGATGAATTTCGGGAGGTGTCACTGGTGCTGCCCGACATCGTATTTGAAGCGGGTTCGCTGACGCTGCACACAGGCAATAAGACCTTCGAACTGCACCATACGCCCGGACACAGCCCGGATTCGATTGTCTGTCATGTGCCCGAAGATCGCGTGTTGTTTGCGGCGGATACGTTGATGCCTATTCCATACTTTGTGGATGGCAGTTATGATGACTTTGTGGCGTCGCTCCAAAGTCTTCAGGGCGGGCATTATGAACACATCATTCAGGGTCATGGTGAGGTCATTCTGCGCGGGGAGATCGATGACAAAATCCGCAGTGATCTGGATTATCTGGAGCATCTGCGTAACGCGGTCGATCTCGCTCTGATGAGCGGCCAGCCTCTCGATGAGGTCGACATTGAAGCCTGCGGCAAAAGTCGCATTCTGCTGAATGGCGCGGTGCAGGGGCTGCATCATCAGAACGTGCTTGCCCTTGCCCAGCAGCGCCGCGAACTTGTGCAACAACTATAGTCTGGAGAGGTGACGGAATGCCTGAAGGTACTTATTTGACAGCCGAAGGTGCCGAAGAACTGCGGCAGGAACTTGACCGGCTGGTGAATGTGCGCCGCCCCGAGCTGGCGCAAAAATTGAAAGAAGCGGTTGCCCAGGGCGACCTCAAAGAAAATGCGGATTATCATGATACGCGTGAGCAGAAAGCCTTTGTCGAGGGACGTATCCAGTATCTTGAGAATGTGCTGCGCACCGCGACGATTATCAACCACAATGGCGCGAGCGATATTGTGCGATTGGGCGCTGAAGTAACGATCCGCGAAGAAGGTATGGACGAGGACGAAACGTACATGATCGTCGGCGCTGCCGAGGCGAATCCGCGCGAAGGCAAGATTTCCCATGAAAGCCCGATTGGGGCGGCGCTGATCGGCCAGAAAAAAGGTGCGACTGTGGCGGTGAACACTCCCGGTGGTGTGACCAAGTTCAGGATCAAGAAGATTCAGTAGCCGACAGTCTGCAAGGTCCAATCCGACAAAAAACGCCCCGTTCAAAGCGGGGCGTTTCGCATCTATCCAATGGGTGTGAAGTCGCCGGTTCCCCCGAAAGGATCATCTTCCGGCGGAGGGGGGGGCGCTTGTCTCGGCGGCACCATAGGTGCGGTAGGTGGACTTGTGCGCGGCGGCGGACCCCCATAGGCAGGTGCAACTGGTACCGCGGGCGTAGCTGGTCGGGTTGGGGCAGGCATCGCAGACGGGCGGTCAAACTGGGCATCCAGAGGACGGGCTTTTTCGGCAGGCAGGACTGGGGCTGCACCGACTCCCATTGGAGCGGCCACTGCTGCTTTTTGCCACACCGCAACCTCGATGGTCAATTTTTGCAGGAAACTGTTGGGTGGCAGCGGACCCTGGCCGTACTCCAGATCGACCACACGCGCTTGCAAACGGAGTGTGTTGGTCTCCAGCACCAACACGGCACCGGACCGCATCATGACGATGTCGCCCTTGGTTTCGAGCTTGCTGCGAGTGGCCGGGTCATTAAGCGTACTCTGTGGCAAGCACACCGGTCAGCGTCCGCACGAAATCCTCTTTATCGAACAACCAGATTTCAACGGCAGTGACTTTAGCAGGCTCACTATCGCCGATAGTTTCTGAGATGGCTGCGCCGCATTCCCCGAGGAACATGCCGCTGCTGTCTTCAATCTCGAAGGAGTCGTCGTACTGGCCGCGTCCCATCAGGTAGACGGACATCTTGCGGGTAACCGGTTGACCGAATTCGGCATCAACCGGCGCTGCGCTTTCCTTAGCCCGTGCTTCCGCGTCGCGCGCGGCACGCATAGCGTCGATTGTCCGCTGGGTAGCCTCGTCAGAGACCCCCACCTGGCCGCGCATGCGCCTGACAACGGGTTCAATCAGGTTGGGGTAGATCAAAATCTTACCCAGCAGTGAAATGAGGACGGTGGCGACGACCAGGATAATCGAGCCGATGATGAACGGCTGCAAACTGCCAATGAGTGATGGACGGGCCGGTGCCGCTTTCCCTGGCTGAGCCTGAAGCGCCAGATCGCGGAAACCGGGGTCCGTGATGCCCTGGGCATCGACAATGCCGACCGGGTCATCCACAGCGTTCAGCAGCGCCACAATGCTCTGATCAAATTCCGGGCCGGTCGCTGCGGTGCTCGTGACGGCTGCATAACGGTCTGCAAGCAGGCGCACCCATTCATTCTGCCAGCTCTGTTCAAGCTGGCCGGGGTCCCCATCATAGTAGGCGATGGGCGACACCGTATAGGCCCAGGCCAAGCCCAGGATGAACGCCAGGACAACGATCAACACCGTTGACCGGCTGGGCATCGAAGGCTGTAGAACGACTTTATACAGGCCGTTGTAGGTGCCCACTAACCAGTCGCGGAGTTTTTGCATAAGCTACGGCCTTTCCTGGAAAATCTGCGAACCCGACACTCATTTCTGTATTGTACAGTAAATGTCGGGATTGCAAAAATTGGCCCATCAATCATGCGGGTTCGGCCCGGACCTCAGCCACTTCGTCGATTTTGTACGTCCGCGCGCAGTGGGTGCAGACGGCTGTACGCTTGCTTTGCTCCACCAGCAGCCCGCCGCAGTTGGGGCAGGGCTGGGGCTGGGGCCGCTTCCAGCTCGTAAAATCGCAGTCCGGGTAACGCGCGCAGCCGTAAAACGTGCGGCCTCGCCGCGACTTTCGTTCGACAATTTCGCCGCCATGCTCTTCACCGCAGGTCGGACACCGGATTCCCAGTCGTTCCAGCCAGGGTTCCGTATAGCGGCACTCTGGATAATTGGAGCAGCCGATGAATTTGCCGAATCGTCCATAGCGGACTACCAGGGTCTGATGTCCCCCGCAGGAGGGACAGTCACGCCCCACCCGTTCCTCCTGGGTGAGCTGCGGCATGTTCTTGCGGGCGTTTTCCAACTGCTGCTCGAACGGTTCATAAAACTCGTTGAGCATGGGCCGCCACTGCATTTTCCCCTCGGCGATGTCGTCCAGTTCTTCCTCAAGGTGGGCTGTGAACTGGTAATCCATGATGTTGGGGAAAAATTCCAGCAGCAGATCATTCACGGTCTTACCGATGTCGGTGGGCACCAGGCGCTTGTCCTTCCGCGTGATGTATTCCCGGCCTTGAATGGCTGCTACGGTGGGTGCGTAAGTGCTGGGCCGCCCGATTCCATATTCTTCCAACGTGCGCACCAGGCTGGCTTCCGTATAGCGCGGCGGCGGTTGGGTGAAGTGCTGCGCAGGCAGCAGTCGCCGGAGTTTGAGCCATTCATCGGCGGTGAGGTCCGGCAGTATGCGACCCTCATCTTCATCCTGAAGGGCATCTTCGTCGCGCGAGTCTTCATACAGGGCCAGAAATCCAAGAAACTGAACAGTGCTGCCGGATGCGCGGAACAAGTACGGCATATCCACTTCAGACAGCCCTGCCGCAATTTCAACACGAATCGTGTTATAGACGGCGTTCGCCATCTGGCTGGCGACGAATCGCTCCCAGATCAGCGTATACAGACGGAGCTGGTCGCGGGACAGCGTGTCTTTGAGCGCTGCCGGTTCGCGGCGGATGCTGGTGGGGCGGATGGCCTCATGCGCTTCCTGCGCACTTTTCGACTGGGTTCGGTAGACAGGTGAACGGGCGGGCGCATAATCCTTGCCATAGCGCTTCTGAATGTAGCCGCGTGCTTCTTCCTGCGCCTGTTTGGACACATTCGTGCTGTCGGTTCGCATATAGGTGATGAGACCGACCGTCCCTTGTGACCCGATATTGATGCCTTCGTAAAGCTGCTGGGCAACGCTCATGGTGCGCTGGGCATTGAACCCGAAGCGGCGCGAGGCTTCCTGCTGGAGCGTGCTGGTCGTAAATGGCGCAGAAGGCCGCCGCTGTCGGGTGCCGCGCTTGACATCGGTCACACGGAACAGGCTCTTTTCGAGGATGTCCAGATGCGGCTGGACTTCGCTCTTTGCGCCGAAGCGAGCATCATTGCCGCTGATTTTCGCCAACCGCGCACTGAAGCTGCCTGCCTCGGTGCCGTTGGCGGGCTGCTTCTGAAGCTCGGCATCCAGCGTCCAATATTCCTCAGAGGTAAAACTTTCGATCTCTCTTTCACGATCGACCACCAGACGCACCGCCACACTCTGCACGCGGCCTGCCGTGAGTTGATTACGAACTTTCTGCCAGAGCAGTTCGGTGATGTTGTAACCCACCAGGCGATCCAGCACGCGCCGAGCCTGATAAGCATCGACGACTTCCATGTTGATTTCGCGTGGATGGGCGAAGGCTTCCTGCACGGCAGTATCGGTGATTTCGTGAAACACTACCCGCTGCACTTTGGCTTCGTCGAGGTCGGTGGCCGAAATCAGATGCCAGGCGATGGCCTCGCCTTCGCGG
>JAIOHO010000628.1 GCA_019912905.1 Anaerolineae bacterium | reverse complement strand
CCGCGATCCAGTCATGCAGCAGCGCCTTGACCTCCCGCTCGAAATCCGTCAGATCGAGGGCCGGCAGCGGCTGCATCGAGTCCAGAATGGCGTCATAGGCCGCCTGCACCTGTTCCTGCCCGATGGCCTGATACAAACGCGCCTGCTGCTCCCAGACCTTTTCGTCTACCCAGCCGACCAGCCCGAAATCGACGTAGCCCAGGCTGCCGTCAGGACGAATCAGGATATTAGCCGCGTGCGGGTCGGCGTGGAACAGGCGGTGGCGGAAAATCTGCACCAGGATCGACTCGAACAGCAGCGCCGCCAATCGTTCCCGGTCGAGGTTGGACGGCAGGTCTGCCGGGTCCGCCACGAGGACATCCTTCAGCCAGATGCCGTCCATTCGTTCCATCGTCACCACCTGCTCCCCGCAGCCTTGCGGGACGACCTGCGGGACCGTGTGCGCCAGCCCGTCGGATTCAAGCTGGCGGTGCAGCAGGTCGATGTTCTGCGCCTCGCGCCGGAAGTCGAGTTCTTCCTCGGTGAGTTGAATGACTTCCTCGGTCAGCAGGCGCAGGTTGAGGCTGGGAATCAGCCCCAGGGAGTCGAAAAAGCGGGCGAACAGGCGCGCGTTGAAAAAGTCGATGCGGAAATAGGTCCGGCTGTGCGGGCGCAGCACCTTGATGACCACCCGGCGGCCATCGACCAGTTCCGCGCCGTGTACCTGGGCAATCGAGGCCGATCCCAATGCCTCCGAATCGATGTGGCGGTAGATTTCCGGCCAGGGGCGGCCCAGGTCGCGTTCGATGATCGTCAGCAGTTTTGCCAGCGGGACCGTCGGCATCTGGTCGAGCAGGCTGGCGAGCGCCTCGCAGTAGGCCATTGGCAGCAGGTCGTAACGCATCGCCAGCACCTGACCGAGTTTGACGAAGCCGTGCCCGCAGGTCTGGAAATACCAGCGCAGCAGCCGGGGGCGGCCCAAGGGCAGGCCCAGCACGAACGCCAGCGCGAACAACGCCGTGACGACGCCGACCTGGGCGACGCGCCAGAAATAGCGCAGCGGGTTCACAGCCATTTTCCTCTCATCGCTCGGTGATCCAGACCATCAGCCGGGCGACGGCGGCCACCGGAATCAGCAGGATGCTGCCCAGCGACAGCAGCCACTGCGGGAAGCCCTTCGGTTCCAGCACGGCGATCGGGTCCGGCAGGCCAGCATCAGCCCGCAGCGCTTCCGCCGCCAGCAGACCGGAGGTGACCGCCGATTCCATCGTCACCAGATCGACGTGCGACCGGCAGTAATCCCCCGCCAGATACAGGTTTTCGATCTGCGTGCGGGCTTCGGGGCGGAACTGCCAGGCCCCGGCGTCGTTCATCACCAGCGGTTCGCGCAGGTGTGACTGAAAATCCGTCCGGTCGATGTCCTCCCACGTCAGTTCGGGCATAAAGCGCATCATGTCCTCAACCAGACGCTCCAGCGCGCGCTCCGGCGACAGCGACGTCAGATCGACAAACGACGCGGCGATACAGTTGAGCACGGTCGTGTCGTAGCCCTCCCACACCTGCGACACGTCGATGAACGACAGGCCGTACTGCGAGTGCAGCAGGTTGACGTGTGAGGCCGGCAGGCCGGGAATGCGCCGTTTGAGGTACAGGTTGAAGGCCGCCATCGGGCGCGCCTTAAGATTGTGGATGCGGCCCAGATTGGGGTCCGCGCCGAACAGCGCGTCGTCGACCAGCAGCGCCAGCTTTTCCGCCGGGATCGCAATCACCACCTGGTCCACGTCGATGAGATGTGTCTCCATCGTGGTCAGGTCTTCGACGTGCAGGCGTTTAATGCGCCCGCCGTCCAGTTCGATATGGCGCAGGCTCTGGTTAAAGCGAATGTCGCAGCCCAGTTCCTCCAGGCGGCGCTGAAACGGCAGGATGTAAAACTGCTGGAGGTCGCCGCGCAGGATGCGTGACATCGGCAGCGGGTATTCCATCCAGTAGCGCAGCACGTTGCGAAAGGTCATGGCGGAGGCTTCATAACTCGGCGCGGAACTGCCGCCCACGACCGAGCTTTGAAACAGGTGGGCGATGGCCTCCGTCCGGTAGAAGCGCGAGCGCAAAAAGCCGTTGACGCTCAGTTGATCGAGGAAGGCGCGCCGCGAATAGGGTTGACTGAGCAGGTCGAAGGCGGCGCAGAAATAGAGCGTCATCTGCCAGATCGAGGCGATGCCGGAGGTCAGGTTGGTCAGCGCGTGGCGGATCGACGTGAAATCGGTCAGCACTTTGCGCGGGGTCACGCCGTCGCCGAAATACTGGTGAAATTCGTGGCAGTCCACAAAATGATCGCGGATGCCCAGGTCGTCGATCAGCTTCCACGAGTTGAGATACCACAGCGGGAAGATGTGATAGCCGTGTTCGTCCCAATCGCCGCCGTGCTGCACCGCCCCGGCTTTCCCGCCCAGGCGCGCGCCCGCATCGAACAATTCGACCTCGCAGCCGCGTTCCAGCAGTCGCAGGGCCGCGGTCATCCCGGCCAGCCCGCCGCCGACCACCGTGACTTTCGTCATCGTGGCATTGCTCCTTCCGGTGAAATCCGCGATGCCATCCGATTGGTAAACCCCTCGCCATGAGGGAGAGGCGTGGCGCAAAACGCCGGGGTGAGGGCTTCGTGGGTGAGAAGCGCAAACATACGCTGCTTCCTCATCATGAGCGTGCCACCACAGTCAAATGGACCGGATTGCGCGGGCGCAGCGTCACCGTCGGCAGCAGGTCCAGTGGGGTGTCGCTGGCGGCGCGGAATGTGAAGCGCTGCGCCACCGTCGCCAGGATGATGAGCGCTTCCAGCCGCGCGAAACGGTTGCCCAGGCAGGTGCGCGGTCCGCCGCCGAACGGGAAATAAGCGTAGCGCGGCCAGCGGCTGGGGTCCGCCCAGCGCTCCGGCACAAACTGGTCCGGTGCGTCGAAATAGCGCGGGTTGCGATGACTGACCCAGGGCGACAGCAGAATCTGCGCGCCCGCGCGAATCGGATAACCGCCCAACTCGAAGTCGTTCAGGGCTTCGCGCCCGGTGGCCCACACCGGCGGGTATAAACGCAGCGTCTCGTTGAACACCCACTCGGCATATTCGAGCTGGTTGATGTTGTCGGCGTCCGGGGCCGCGCCGCCCAGGACATCATCGACTTCGCGGCACAGGCGCTCGAACGACTCCGGCTGCTGCGCCAGCAGCCAGAAGGCATACGTCAGCGCCAGCGCGCTGGTCTCGTGGCCGACCAGCAGCATGGTCACCAGTTCGTCACGCACCTGCGGGTCGGTCATCTGGCTGCCGTCCGTGTCCTGTTCGTGCAGCAAAATCGACAGTAAATCGCCGTGATCGGCCTCGCTGCCGCGCCGCTCGTCGATCAGGCCGTAAATCAGTTGATTCAGGTCCTGCTCGGCATGGCGGCAGGCGAGGTTGCCGGGAGTGGGCACAGCCAGCGGCACGCGCAAACCGGTGCGGGCGATGCCCAGGATATGCCGCATGGCTTTGTCCAGATACTGCTCGACCGCCTCCGCCTGTTCTGCCGCGTCGAAGTTGAGCAGCGACTTGGCGACGATCGCCAGCATCAGATGCATCATCTCGCGGTGAATGTCGATCACCTGCCCCGGCTGCCAGGAGTCGATCTGCGCGCGGGTAAATTCGACCATCAGCGGGGCATAGCTGTGGATGCGGCTTTTGTTGAACGCAGGCTGAACCAGCCGCCGCTGCCGCTCCCAGAAACTGCCGGAGCTGACGAGCAGGCTGTCGCCCAGCGCATCCGACAGGCCGCGCGACAACTGGTCGAGGATCAACTGGTCATGAAGCTGCACGAACACCTGCTCGATGTCGTCCGGGTTGGTCAGCAGGTACGTGTCCAGCCCGCGCACGTTCAGGTAGACGATCTCGCCATATTCCTGCACGCAGCGCAGCGGAAAACCGAGCGGATCGAGCGCGAATTGCAGGGTGTTACCCACGACGGGCAGGCCGGGGGGTCCCGGTGGCCGCTTCAGCCGCACGGCCTCCTGGGTCAGCGATTCAGTCATCGCCGATGCGCCCGGTGAAGCCCAGCGCGGCCTGGTCGAACAGCGGAAGCTGGCGGAACAGCATGTAGCTGCGGAACAGCCACAGGCGGCCCGATCCGAATTTGCCCTTGGAGCGGATGAGCGCCAGCAGTTCGCGTTCGTGCGCTTTGAGGTTGTTCTGCGACGTGCGCAGCATCTGATTGTGCTCCGCCGTCGAGCCGAAGAAGCGCAGCAGCTGCATCAGGTCGGCAAACGGCAGCAGGTCCATCTGCATGTGGTTGTACCACAGCGCCCCCTGTTCGTTCAGCCTGTAGCCGCCCGGCACCCGGTCGATCAGCCCCTGCTGCTCCCAGCGCCGGATGTGATGCAGCACGCCGCCGCTGAGGAGGAGGTCGGGAATCTCCAGTTGGAGGATCGACAGCAGCAGCGCTCGCCGCTGGGCAATCGCCGGGGTCAGCGGGGCCGCCGTCTGAATCGGGAACAAGCCCTGCCCCACCGCCTGCATGTACTGGCCCAGGTCGGCGACGTTGTGGTATACCGTCGAGTTGAGCAGCCCGAAGGCCGACGGACCGAGCGCAAGCACCGTGTTCAGGCGGTTGCCGCCGCTGCCGAAGCTGGTATAAGTGAACAGGTCGCGGTCCGCCCGCGTGAACACCTCGCCCGTCACCTGGCTGAATCCATTTCGACGGAACAGGTCGTTGATGTCCGTGCGCATGTGCAGCATTTCGGGGCCATACTGCGGGCCGCCGCGCCGCCCGACCTTGATCATCTTTTGCAGCAGCGTGCCCGGCATCATCACGTAATAGAGCACGTCCACGCTGTCGATCGGCCAGGTGATGATCGTCTCCAGGTCGTGCTGGAGGATTTCCGGCGTCTGACCGGGCAAACCCGCCATCATATCGAGGTTGATTGGCAGGTCGGCCTTCAGGCTTTTTGCCAGTTCGACCGTTGCCAGGTATTCCTCCACCCGGTCGCCGCGTCCGATCTGGCTGCGGACGTGGGGGTTGAGACTCTGCACGCCGAAGGAAATGCGGTTGAACCCGGCATCGAGGCAGGCTGCCAGATAATCCGGCGCGAGCATCTGGCGGGCGACGCCTTCCAGCGTGATTTCCGCGTGGGGGGTCACGTCGAAGGTGCGCCGCAGCGCATCAAGGATGCGTTTGAGCTGCGCAGGAGTCAGTTCGGTTGGGGTGCCGCCGCCGAAGTAGATGATGCCGCCGCTCAGCGCGGTTGAGCCGCCCCCTTCGCTGGCGCGTTCGAGGACCAGCACGTCCGCGCCCAACTGCCTGGCTTCGATGGCCGCTGAAGCCCCAGCGCCTCCCAGGCCGACGATCACGACGTCGGACTCGTGATCCCAGCGCGGCACCTCAGCCAGGGCGAGGGGCTTGGTCGGGCGGATCGCCTCGGCTTGGGCCGCTTGATAGGTTGATTCGAATGGGGGGTCGGCCACTGGCGGTCTCCTGGCGGTGCGGGCTGGGCTCCTCGAACTGCTCTAGGAATAGAACGTGTTCTAGTTGGGGTCAACTCCGCATGGATCGCTGGAGTCGGGAGAGGCATTCGGCCTGCCGGACGCCTGGGGAGTGTGCTAAAGGCGGACCCGCAATGCGGCGCGTGGCGACTTGATGGATTGGGTCTTGGGG
>JAIOHO010000627.1 GCA_019912905.1 Anaerolineae bacterium | reverse complement strand
AGGTAAGTGAGCACGAACCAGGTGTGGCTGCTGCGCTCCCCGATGCGGCAGTAGGCAATCACGTTATCGCCCGGCTTCAGCCCCTGTTCCTGCTCGTAAATCGCGCGGAGATCGTCCGCCGTTTTGAAGGTGCCATCCTCGGGATTGACCGCCCGGCTCCAGGGGACATTCTTCGCGCCGGGGATATGCCCGCCGCGCAGCGCGCCTTCCTGCGGGTAATTAGGCATGTGCAGCAGTTCGCCGCTGAATTCCTGCGGGCTGCGGACATCGACCAGCGGCAGGCCGGAACCGATGTGCGTCAGGACCTGGTCGCGGAAGGCGCGCACCGTCCGGTCGTCACGTTCGGGCGCGCTGTAGGTGGTCGTCGGATAGTGCGGCACTTCCCGTGTGAGTGCGCGGCCTTCTTTTTCCCACTTCAGCCGCCCGCCGTCCATGATGCGCGCGTGGGGGTGCCCGAATAGCTGGAACACCCAGAAGGCGTAGCAGGCCCACCAGTTGTTCTTATCGCCGTAGAACACCACGGTCATCTCGCGCGTCACACCGATGCGCGCCATCAGGTCCTCGAAGCCCTTTTTGTGCAGATAATCGCGGCGCAGCGGATCGTTCAGGTCCGTCGTCCAATCGACCTGAACCGCGCCCGGAATGTGACCGGAGGGGTACAGCAGCGGATCTTCGTTGGATTCCACAATCCGCACGGCTGCATCGGCCAGGTGCTGCGCGACCCACTCGGTCGAAACCAGCATCTCAGGCTGGGCATATCCCCGGTTGGCAATCTCGCTCATTTCAGACACCTCTTTATGAATAAAAAAGATGCCCATCATCATAACTTGCAACCGCGCAGACGGCAATGCCGGGTTGGGTTCATTCGCCGGCTTTCGGTTCGATGCTGTAGTACAGCGTCAGGAATTTGAAGCCGCCCAGGTAAAAGCGATGGTCGGTCTTGAGCTGATCCCCTTGCAGATAGACCTCAATCTCTTCGCCCAGAGTCGGCAGTTTGAAAATCGTCAGCGCACCGGTGTCGTTGTCGATGTCGCTGATATAGTGGCCGGGAAACGACAGGCCGGTATGATGAGTCTTGAGCAGCAGGCCGTGATCGACGTGATAAGGCAGCAGCGTGGCGGTGAAATTGCTTTCGGGCAGCGGAAACCCGACGCTGACATAGCCGACGTCTTCATGGCGCACGACCGTGTAGATGCCGACGTAGATGGCTTCACCGGTTGCTTCGAAGGCGCGAATCCAGCCGCGCAGGGTGCGGATCGGATCATCCGGGCTGGCCGCATAGTCGATGGTATCGATGTAACTGACGACGCCGCGCTGGGCTTCCTCGATGTCGAACGGCAGGTTCGCCTGGCCGATCTGCTGGGCGATGGACTGCTTGAAGAGGCGGTAAAAGGGCTTCATCAGCCGGTTCCAGTCCGGCACGATGACCAGCCGGTACTGCGAGGTGTGTTCGTAAAAATGGCGGATGCGCGGGTCCACACGGGCGGGGTCGAAATTTGGCCCCTTCAGGGTATCGAACGAATCGAACAGGCCAATACCGGGGGCGTTGCGCTGGAACGCGCCGTTCGTCTCGCGGGCCAGCGCAGTCATGTAATCGGTGCCGATGAACCCGGTATGGGCCTCGAAGGGCACGACGAATCGCGCCTGGTCCGGCGGGACTCGTTCGCCCACCACCTGAAGCGGCTCCGCATTGCGAAAGAGCAGCAGTTCGACGAGCCGGTAGAGCAGCACTACAGCGCCGCCCAGCAGCGCCCCATTCACAGGTATACTGGCCGCGACGAGGCCCAGAATCAGCCCGACGACGGTCGCCACCAGAAACTTGCGCGGTCCAAAGGTCATCAGTCCGATGAACAGCCCGGTCAGCAGGCCCGTCAGCAGCGGGCTGAGCCAATTGCTCAGGACAGCACCCAGCGCTGCGCCCAGCAGGGTTGTACTGAGGATGCGGTGGACCAGAGGCTTGAGCTGTCCGGGCTGCCGCCGCAGGTCCGTGATCGCCTCGGCGATTCCCCAGTAAGCCGCGCCCACGAAACCGCCCAGCACCGCCCCGGATTCTCCGCTGAAACTGGACCCAATCAGCGCGCCGGAGACGCCCCCAAACACTGCACCCGCGAGTCCCGCCAGCACGGGTTTCGCCTGTTGTGGCATAATCCCTCCTATCGAGCTTCCCGCGCGGATTATAGCTGAGATTTTGTCAAACGCGGGGTTGAGCTACGAAACTCTGGTCGCGGAGCTTCGTAAACGACTACAGACGTGATGCGGTGCAGAGGAGGTCCTCATGGTCGAGGCGATGCGTATCGAAAAGGCACGGCTTTACGAGCAGTACCGTCTGCCGTATGCGCCTGAGATGGTGGCGGACCTGCTCAGGCAGATTGGGCCGGCCCGGGTGGTGGCCGACATCGGCGCGGGCACCGGCCAACTGGCGCGGCGGTTTGCCGAAACGAGCGACACGGTCTACGCAGTCGAACCCGACTCTGCGATGCGGATGGTCGCCGCAGAAGCGCTGAAAAACTATCCCAATATTCACCTGGTCGATGCTTATGCCGAACAGATCCCCCTGCCCGAAAGCAGTATCGATCTGCTAGTGATTGGGAATGCCTTCCATCGCTTCAAAGCAGACGCCCTTCAGGAACTGCGGCGCATCCTCAAACACACGGGCTGGGCCGCGGTCATTTCCTATACTTTTACCGATACCGCCTTCTCAGAGATGCTTTTTCCGAAACTTGCCAGTCTCGAAGGGTTTGCCGCGCGCACCGCGAAAGCCTGGCACCGCACACCCGTCGCCGACTTGTTTGGCGATCGGCCCACGCAGACCCTGCGCTACCCCCAGTCCGTGACCGAGGATTGGGAGGCGTTCTGGGGATCGGCGCGTTCGGGGATCGAAGCCCCAGGGCCGGATGATCCTGACTTCGCCTCGTTTGAGCGCATCAACCGGGAAGTGTTCGCTACGTTTTCTGTCGAGGGCCAGCTCCGGGTGGATTATGAAACCCGGGTCGTGTTTGGGCAGCCAAAAAGCTGAATCGTCCGCTTATTCATCAGGGGTCTTGACAGATTTACGGTTTCACCCTAAACTCCTAACAGTGTTCGGAAATCGAATGATGTGAAGAAACCATGAGGACACCCCGCGAGCGGCGGCACGAACGCACCCGCGATGCCATTCTGAGCGCCGCCATTGAGATGATCACCCGCGAGGGGGCCGACAAACTCTCGCTGCGGAAAATCGCCCAGCGGCTCGATTACAGCCCGGCAGGTCTGTATGAGTATTTTGGCAGCAAAGAAGAAATCATCGACGCGGTATGCAGCGAAGGCAACACGCGCCTGGTGAATGCGATGAAGCAGGTGCCTGCCTCTCTGCCGCTGGAGCAATATCTGGTTGCGCTGGGACTCGCCTACGTGACCTTTGCCCGCCAGAACCCGGATTATTTTGCATTTATGTTTATGAACCGGGCAATCCCGCCGGAAGCCATGCCCGGCAGCGCCGATGACCTGCCCGACGATGATGGTTTCACCGTCTTGATTCAGGCGGTCGAGCGCGGCCAGCAGGCAGGCTTACTCACCCGCAGCGGCACATCGCTGGAGACGGCTTACAGCCTGTGGGCGCTGGTGCATGGCATGGCAACCCTCCAGGCCACCTATCTGCGGCACGTACCCTTCGACTTTGCCGCCGCCGACCAGCGCGCGATGGAGTCCTTCGTCGCCGGGTTGATGCGTGAATAGCTTTTTTGTGTAATACCGAACACTGTTCGGAATATTGGGCAGTTGAGAACAAATCCAATCGGGTAGACGTAATTAGCACTGTGAGGCGAGGTGAACAGGATGAGTATCTTTTCAGGACGCTATACCGCCGAGATGGACGACTCGTTCGTCGTGTTTCTGATCGGCTCCCAGGTGAACACCTGGCGGGCACTGGGCAAGTTTCGCTGGATCGGGCAGGCCATGAACGACATGATGACGGCGTTGTACACCAATCCCGATCATGGCTTCCTGGGGGGCGAGTCGTATTTTCGCCTCAGCCCGCCCGGGTCGATCCTGGTGTCCTACTGGCGCTCGTTCGATGACCTGGAGCGTTTCGCGCATAACCAGACGGACCCGCACCTGGAACCCTGGCGGCGTTTTAGCCGGGAAGTCGGGAGCGATGGCACGATCGGCATCTGGCATGAGACTTACCTGGTCCAGGCCGGGCAGTATGAAGTTGTGTATGGTAACATGCCCGCTTCGGTCTGGCGAAAGCCGGGCAGCATGTGCCCGTCACCGGGCGCAATCACACCGCGCGCAGCCGGGTTCAGGCGGGGGTCCAACCCACGCCGAATTAGACACTTGTCCATTAAGTTATAGAAACAGACAGTTCCTGGTTGACACGTCCCCATAAGCATTTATGATCATTCATGATGCTTATGTAGTTCAGTGTGTCATAGTACCCTGGGGAGGGAGCAAGCATCATGGAAGCAGCCGCAACGACACCACTGGAAACCAGCGCTCGAAAGGGGCCTTCACCCCTGCGGGCCGTGCTCAGTGACCGCAATTTTCGCCTGTTATGGATCGGCGAAGGCATCTCATTGCTGGGCGATCAATTCTACCTGATCGCGCTCCCCTGGCTCGTGCTTCAGTTGACGGGTGACGCCTTTGCCATGGGCATGGTGCTGGCGCTGGAAGGCATCCCGCGTGCGCTGTTCATTCTGCTCGGTGGGGCCATCACCGATCGCTTCTCGCCGCGCACCACCATGCTGGTCTCGAACCTGTTCCGGCTGGGGATGGTTGGGCTGCTGACCGGTCTGGTGCTGACGGGCCTGGTTCACCTGTGGATGATTTACGTCTTTGCGCTCATTTTCGGCTTGGCGGACGCCATTTTCTTCCCGGCGCAGAGCGCGATCGTCCCGCAGATTGTCCGGAAATCCGATTTGCAGACCGCCAATGCCATCGTCCAGGGGACCGCGCAACTCAGTCTGTTCGCCGGGCCGGTGCTGGCCGGGGCGTTGATCGCGCTGTTTGGCAGCCAGGCCACAACCGGCAGCGAGCCGACTGCGGCGGGGCTGACCGGCATCGGCATCGCCTTCGGCTTCGACACGCTGACCTTCGCCTTCTCGGTGCTGACTCTGTGGCTGATGCGCACCCGCAGCCGCGAAGCGCCGACACAGCCGACCGGGAATGTGCTGTCGTCGATCCGCGAAGGGCTGGCGAATGCCTGGCAGGACGCGACCATGCGCATCTTCTTTATCCTGGTGGCGGCGATCAACCTGCTGGTGGTCGGCCCCATCAGCGTCGGCATTCCGGTGCTGGCAGACCTCCGTTTCGCGGAAGGTGCGGCGGCTTACGGCATCATCCTGTCCGCTTACGGCGGCGGCGCGCTGGTCGGCACGATCTTCGCTGGTTTGCTGCCTCGACCCCCGGCGCGGCGTATGGGCACAGTGCTGCTGCTGGTCATCAGCACGCTGGGCATCGGGCTGGTGCTCATGGCCTACGTCCAGAGTCTGGCGGCTGCGGCGCTGATCACCCTGGTGATGGGCATCGCCAACGGCTATACCGTCATCCAGTTCGTGACCTGGTTGCAAGGCCGCACGCCGGAGGCCATGCTGGGCCGCACGATGAGCCTGCTGATGTTCGCTTCGGTGGGGCTGATCCCGGTGTCGAATGCGCTGGCCGGGGCCTTGATCGAAGTCAATCTGACGGCGTTCTTCGTGATTTCCGGCGCGCTGATGGCGGCCATGACACTGCTGGCAGCCCTGAACCCGGCCACCCGGTCGATGGAGTCCGCCGCCTGACCGGTGATCTTCCGCGAACGGCATACCTGCGCTGAGGTGACCGCTCGGCGCATAACGACAGAGGCCATCCGAATAGGGGTGCGCCTCTGCTTTTTTTGACCCCATCAAATTGGGGGATTCCGCGCGGTAAGACCCGCTACAATTTAGTTAAACAACAGATTGTGGGAGGGGAATCATGGCAGCCATGAGCGCGTATGCAGTAGCCTTTCTCCTGTGTGCCCTGACCACCGGTTTTTTCTGGAATGCTCTGCGCGGCCCGTATATGGGGGGCTACAGCCTGGCGGCCCTTGCCAGTCTGTTTCTCCTCAGCGGTTCCGGTTCGGTGCTGTTCGCGTTGCTGCTGGCGGCACGTGGCGGGCAGATGCTGAAACCCGAAGCCAATTTTTGGCTAGGCCGTTTTTCGCGGCATCTGACGGCAGACCGCGAGCCGCTTCGCGGGTCCCTGCCCCAGTCGGAATTCGCGCGCCAGTGGCGGCTGCGCAAGACTGCCAGTTATGAGGAAAGCCGCTGGCAGAGCCGGACTCAGGGCGATCAGATTCCCTATCGCCTGGCCTGCGCCCAGATCAACCGCCGCAAGAGCCGTGCCCTGTGGCCGACCGAGCGCTACCTCAATTTCCGTAATCGCTATAAATCCTGAACTCTGCGAGGCGGCACAGCGATGCTAGCGCAGCGCATCTAACTGCGAGCGCGCGATCTTGTAGGCATCATGATCGCGCGCGGCAGGCAGCTTGCCCTCGTCGATGAGCCGCAGCACCTCGGCTTCACGGACTCCCAGATAGCACGCCGCTTCTGCCAGCGTCATGACGTCGCGCGGCGGCTGGCGCTTGAGGCGGGGACGCCGGACCACCAGCGGATTCGGCAGAATTCCCATCTGCGGGTAAGCCAGTCGTTCCAGCCGGGCTTCACGCTGAAGCTGGCCGAGTAATCCCGGCAGGCGCGGTGAACCGGGCGGGTCCAACAACACGATGCGCGCGCAGCCCAGTGCGGCACAAACCGCCGACAATTCCAGCATGGTAATGATAAACAGCGTTCGGACCGTTTCCGCCGCATTGATCTGCACCGCGGAAGGCAGGTACGCATTCAGCAGGGTCAGCGTCAACATCACCGGCAGCATCAGCAGAACACCGGCGGCTTTGACGCGGCGGCCTTCCGCCTGAAACCCGCCAATACGCGCCCGACCGGTCAGATACCAGACAAATCCGATTACCCCTAAAACAAGTGACACCGCACGGCCTCTCCAACTGCTCCAGTATTCCATGAATCCACACAGTCCCGATCCTGATTATGCTAACGGCAAATCGAGTCTGGAAGGACGAAGGTTTGTGTTGAGGGTCTAGCGGAGTTCGTCCAACTGGGAACGGGCAATCTTGTAGGTGAAATTGTCACGCGAGGCGGCCAGCTTGCCTTCGTCGATGAGCCGGAGCACTTCGGTTTCGCTGGTACGCAGGTAGCGCGCGGCCTCTTTGAGGGTCATCACGGCGGGGAAACTCTCTCGATTCAGGCGTGGGCGTGGGACCGGAACAGACAGGTTAAAATTCGGGCGTGACTGAGGCGGGCGGCTGCCCGGCGATTTGCGGCGGCTGCGGGCTTCATCCTGAATTTCGCCGAGGACGCCCGGAAGATGCGGTCCGCCAGGGGGATCGGCAATCAGAATATAGGCCAGCGCGGTGGCAGCCAGCATGCCGATCAGTTCCAGCAGCGAAACCACACCCACGGCGGTCATGACGGCGTCGAAGTTCGGCCCGGCGATCAGCGGCACGAAAAAATTCAGCAGCAGCAGCGTGATCATGGCAGGCAGGGTGAGGATAATCCCGGCGGCCTTCACCTGACGGCCCTCAGCGTGCACAGGACCGATCTGGATGCGCCCCATGTAAAACAGGACGATTCCGATGATAAGGAGGACAAATGACATGACGCGACCCTTTTCCCACACTGCCGCTGCTTCTATTATCGCACGATGCCACCCGCTTGAAAACTGTCGAATGGGACTCCGCTGCTTTTGATCGGTCCGCCGCGTCGGTCATCTGGGGCCGCTACCCCTGCGCGGGCAACCGGTGGTATGATCGATAGGGTGTGGCAGCGACAATAGGCGAAAAGGGCATTTCCAGATGATCGACGGGCAAACGATCGAACAGTATCAGCATGACGGGTACGTGGTCGCGCACGGGTTGTTTTCGGCGGAAGAAACCGACGCTCTGCGCGCGCATTTTATGAGCTTTCGTCCTGCCGAACCGGGCGGCGGCGATTCGCGGAATAAAAATCTCCAGAAGACGGATGATCCCCTGCGCTTGTATTCGCGCCTGATGATGCCGCATCGCTCGGACGATGTGGCGCTGCGCTGGCTGATCGACGCGCGCATCAACGCCTGGATCAGCGCGCTGGAAGGCAGCGAGCCTTACGCGGTGCAGACGATGGTCTACTACAAACCGGCGGGATCGCGCGGGCAGGCGCTGCATCAGGATCAGTTTTACCTGCGCGCCCAGCCGGGCACCTGCATCGCGGCATGGATGGCGCTGGATGCCTGCGACGAAGAAAACGGCTGCTTGCAGGTCGTGCCGGGCACCCACAACATCCCGGTGCTGTGCACGAAAGATGCCGACCTGACCCTCAGTTTTACCGGCGATACGGTCGATCTGCCCGATGGCTACACGCCGGTGCCGGTGATCATGGCGGCGGGCGATGTCCTGTTTTTCAACGGCCAGGTGGTGCATGGCAGCTTCCCCAATACCAGCCGCGACCGCTTCCGCAGGGCGTTGATCGGTCATTACGTCGTCGGTCAGGCGCAGGCGGTGTCCGAATGGTATCATCCGGTGCTGCGCATGGATGGCACGACGGTGGATTTCGGCATCAGCGAACGCGGCGGCAAGTGCGGCGTGTGGGTGGAGCGTGACGGCGTGCCGGTGGCCGAAGCGGTCGGCGTGGAGACACGCCAGCAGTAACCGCCCGACGAGTCGCCAAATAGGTCGGGTGGTCAGGCGCGAATCCGCTGGCTGGCTCATCTGTTCGGTGGGCCGCTCGCCTATCATCAGATCACGATCTGGGACGGATCAGACCGATCCGACACCAGGCGAGGACATGATAAGCGAGAAAGGGCACTGAACCATGAAATTCAAAAATCTTTACGAGCTGTTCGTCGGCGAACTCAAGGACCTGTACGACGCAGAGCATCAGATTGTCAAGGCGCTGCCGAAGCTGAAAAAGGCGGCTTCCTCGGATGAGCTTCAGGGGGCCTTTGATGAGCACCTTCAGCAGACCAAGACTCACATCGAGCGCCTCGAAGAAGTCTTCGAGCTGATCGAGGAAAAGGCCAAACGCGAGACCTGCGACGCCATGAAGGGGCTGATCAGCGAAGGCGATGAAATCATCGAGGAGAACGACCCCTCAAGCGCGCTGGATGCGGCCCTGATTGCGGCAGCGCAGCGGGTGGAACATTACGAAATGGCGGGGTATGGCACCGTGCGCACCTATGCGCAGCTTCTGGGCCACCAAGACGCCGCCAACCTGCTCCAGGAAACCCTGGACGAAGAGGGTGAGACGGACAAAAAACTTACTCGTCTGGCCGAAGAAGTCAATCCCGAAGCGGTCTGATCCCTTCTTGCCCAGGAGGAGCGAGGTCCGGTTGAGCGTGTTTCTGAGGAGCATCTCAGCGCGCTAAAGAAACAGGGGTGGGTCATCTTCGGCGGCCACGGCACAAAAAAGGAATAGCGATGTCCACAACAAGTGGCCCCGTTCAAAGCCGAGGGGAAAAGGACCAGGCAGCCTTTAACGCTGGAGATGAACCCTATACCCTGGGGCCGGACTCGGTGCCGCAGCAGGGCGTACCGTCCGGTGTCGTCACCCAATATCATTGGAAAAGCGAACGCATCTATCCCGGAACCGAGCGCGATTACTGGCTGTATGTGCCCAAACAATACGATGGGACGACGCCCGCCTGCCTGATGGTGTTCCAGGATGGAGCCGGTTATCTCGGTCCGAACATCCAGGCCCAAGTCGTCTTTGATAACCTGATCCACCGGCGCGAGATGCCGATCACCATCGGCCTGTTTGTCAATCCAGGCGACAAAGGACCGGGCAATCCCCTTTATGGCGGAACCGATAATCGCAGCCTCGAATACGACTCTTTGGGGGATCAGTACGCCCGCTTTCTGATCGAAGAACTGCTTCCCGAAGTCCAGAAGGATTACCGGGTGGTCGATGATCCGGCGGGGCGCGCCATCTGCGGCATGAGTTCCGGTGGAATCTGTGCCTTCACGGTCGCCTGGGAACGCCCGGATCAGTTCGGGAAAGTGGTCAGTCACTGTGGCAGCTTTGCCGACCTGCGCGGCGGGCACAATTACCCGACGATGATTCGCAAAGCGGAACCCAAACCGCTGCGCGTCTTTCTGCAAACCGGCAAGCACGATCTGGATGTCATTTTCGGGAGCTGGCCCATCGCCAATCAGGATATGGCCGCCGCGCTCGCTTACCGGGATTATGATTTCCAATTCGTGTTGGGCGAGGGCTATCATACCCTCAAACACGGCGGCGCAATCTTCCCGGAGACCCTGCGCTGGCTGTGGCGCGATCACGCCGAAATGGGTTGATCCCATTTTACGCGCATTGAACCCGCACATGCACAAGTGGTATAGTCAGAGTTCAATTGTCCGCGGCCTGGGGGTCCAGGCATGAGAGCGAGCCACCACTCCAATGGAACCTGACTATATTCGCACCCTGATTGACTATAACTACACCGAGCATCATAAGGTGTGGGATCAGTGCATCATGCAGTTGAGCGACGAGCAGTTCACGCGCGACACAGGCTACTCGCATGGCAGCCTGCATGCCGAAGTGGTCCACGTGATGAACGGCGAGTGGTGGTGGATTTCACGAGCGCAGGGCCAGTCCCCCCAGAGCCAGCCTAAACCAGCGGAATATCCCACCCGTGACGTGATTCGCGCGCGCTGGGATGAGATCGAAGCGGCGGTGCGCGGCTTCGTCGCTGCGCTGGATGCGGCAGCCCTGGCTGCGCCGGTCCAGTACACGACGCCCAAGGGCGAAGTCATCGACAATCACGTCTGGAAAATTCTGCTGCACCTGTGCAATCACGGCACCATTCACCGTGCCGAAATCATGGCGATTGCGGCTCAGGTAGGCGGCCCGACCTTCGACCTCAGCTTCATGCGCTACCTCTACGGCGGGCGTTACTGAGTTTGGAGCGCGGCCAGGTGCCTACCCCGTGACCCGGTTATTGGCATGCTGTCGGGCTGAAAAGGCTTCGGCAGGCGCACCGCCGGGCAGCAGCCCCACTGTCAGCGATTCGACGTAGATGCACATCGGCCAGGGGATGGCGACGTCGTCCACCGTGACCGGCGCGTCGCTGATCTGCACGCCGGTGTTGCGCACGATGGCAAAGGGCGTCGCTTCGTCCCGCTCGCCCATCACCAACTGAGCTGCGATGCTGATCGAATCGGCGATGCCGCGCTGGGTGACGGCCATCGGGTTGCCGAACAGATCGGCTTTGCCGCGCTCGTCCTGAATCGGGCGGAAGCCCGCTGTGGCGAGAGCGACTCCCGTCGTCCCCAGTCGGCCCGGCATCAGCCAGCTGTCGGTCAGCACCACGCCGATCTGCACGCCCAGGCGCTCGCGCATCGCGGTGCGGATGCCCTCGGCGGTCGCATAGGGATCTTCAGGAAAGAGTACGGCGTGCCCGCTGGGGATGTTGGAGCGGTCCAGCCCGGCATTGGGCGACAGCACGCCATCTTTGTAGGTCAGCAAAAACCCGATCTGGATGCCGCCGAAGATGTGATCGGCTTCCTGCAGGACGAGCTGCGCGATCACCGGATTCATGTGGTAGCGCTCGGCCAGCGACTCCGCTTCCGGCGACACCACGATGTCAGACATGGTCACCACCCGCCCCTCACTGATGGCCGAATACTTGCTGGAAACTGCCAGCACATCACCATCTTGCAGGGTCTCGCCGCTGGCTTCCAGGGCGTCGATGAGGGTACGATAAAGGTCAAAAGCGCCAGTTTGAACCGGCGCTTGAACCGGCAGGACAGTGAGCGGTTGAGAGGCCATAGCTCGGGCTTTCTGTGTAACTGGAACAAGGATGCTCAATCGTATCATCGACGCCGCGGGCTGACCAGCGGCGACTGGAGGGGATCAACCTTCGCCGGAGACTTTGGCTCGATGTTCGTCAAGCGCTGCCTGCACGTCGGCGCGGGTGAGGATCACGGAGTCATCCTGTTCGTTGAGGAGTTCTTCAGGAACCGGTTTGTGCTGCTCCGACAGCAGTTCGGTCAGTGCCTGGCTGAAGGTGCGGATGCGTGCTTCTTCACCCAACTCAGCTTTGACCTCGCTGAGATGATCGACCAGCCACAGGTACAGGTCGCCTTCGGTGCGCCTGGAAAAATACTGGAGCGCATCATACTTGCGGATCAGGGTCACTGCCGGGCGGTAGACGTTGTCGTACCAGTCGGCGGCGGCATCGGCCAGCGGCCACTCGTGGTGGTGTTCCAGTTCCAGCGCGCGCTTGTGCAGATAGACGTGCCCCAGCAGATCGACGTAGCGCTGCGGTTCGCTCAATTTGATCGACTGGTGATGAGGCCGCGTCTGCTTCAGCCGGGTGGACTGCAAAAACTGCGCAT